>CAMLNK010000320.1 GCA_946481035.1 uncultured Dyadobacter sp.
AACTGGCAAAAAGGCGAGGCTACTCTTGCCTAGTCAGCCCATTTAAAGCAGTTCACAGCGGTCAGTCATTCGAACGCCGGTTCTGTGAACTGCTTTTTTACCACCCACGGGAAAACCTTCCCGACCAAAAATCCAAACGAACATGTATCCATTTGCAGCCACAGGGAACACGAAAGAGTCCCTGTATAAAGAGGTCAATTTGCCTGCGGAATTCGAAAGCGTGCTCATCAACAAGCTCGCCGCGCTTGACCACCGTTACCTCAAAGACCTGAAAATCAATGTAGGTAATGTATTGAAATCACAAACATTGAACCGCAAGGAGGCATTGCTGCTCGCATTGTCGGTTGCGGTGAACGAAAAGAATGCGGCGTTGATCGCGGCGCTGGAAGAACTGGCTGTGCAGGAAGGCGCGGACGAGAAGGAAATTGCGGAGGTAACAGCCTGTGTGTCATTGATGAATGCGAACAACGTATTCTACCGTTTCCGTCACTTCATGCACAAGGAGTTTTACGATAATGCGCCTGCGGGCATCAAAATGAGCATTATGGTGAACCCTGTGCTCGGCAAAGAGTTTTTCGAATTGCTAAGCCTCGTCGTATCCGCATTGAACGGCTGCGAAATGTGCGTGACTTCGCACGAGCAGTCGGTGCTGAACCACGGCGGCACGCAGGCGCGCATATTCGATGCAGTAAGGCTTGGAGCGATCTTCAAGAGCTTTTCTGTTTTGATATAAAACAAAACTAGCCAGGTCTTTAAGATCTGGCTAGTCCCAAATTATCCATCCTATTTCTCTATTGTTTCTCTTTTAAATACTTACTCAACCTTGCGCAGCTCGGTAGTGGAAGTACTCTCCTTGCCTTTTTCGATCGATTTCACGATCCCCACACCCGGCGCGGTCCAAAGCGTCACGTTGACTGTCTCTGTGGTAATATCCGGCTGCGTTACCTCCGTTTCGAACTTCGTGTAAACTTCGTAGGTATACTCCCATTTCGTGCAATTGAAATTACCCGCCGGCGTAGTAACTGATTCTTCGGCTACTGCCTTGCCATTCTTGTAGGTAAGGCGCGCTTCCAACTTCCCAATTATCGAACCATCATCCTCCGTCGGGATTTCCAGCTCCATCAGCACCTTGATCGGGTCGCCTTTGAATGTAAGCGCGCTGTTGACCTTCCCATTGTTTTCCAAAAGCTGATATTGTGGGAAGCCGGTGATTTTGAATTCCGAAATGTAAGCTACCTCGTTGATTTGCGTCACCAGCGTCTGCATGGCCGACGGGTAAGGCAGCTCGTTGGTGGTGGTACCGCCTTTGGCATAAGCTTTTGATACCAGCGTCATTTCATCGCCATCCTCCTCGATGATATTGTGGATGGTGTGCACGGCCATGCCGGCCGAGTCTTTGGTACTCACGATTTTCGTGGTCATATCGCTGGTCGTGCCGTCGGAATCGGTGACCTTGTAGCTATACTTCTTGTCTTTGGAAGGAATAAATGCCTTTTCAGTGCCACCGTTGTCGCCGCCGTCGGGATTCGGATTGTCGTCGTCCTTGCAGGCGGTAAATGACATGGCCAGGACGGCCAGGGCCAATGCAGTCTTTGTGATTCTGTGGATAACCAGTGCGGATGCTTCTATTTTATTGTTCATGGCAAATTTAGATTTATTTAGATTTCAATTGATTTCGTAAAGTTTGATGGCCGACTGGCCCGTGGTGTCTTTTTCCAGCGCTTTGCGAAGTTTTTCGTTCAGGTATTTTCTAACCGAAAGCTTCCGGACGTCGAGCACCTCCGCCTCCGTCGTTTCCGACACGAGGTGATTGCTATGAGCATAGTACCTGACGATCGTGGATTTTTTGTCCGGGGCTGTTTCCGTTACCCAAAAACCCTTTTCGGGAAACGGTTGCCGGGCAGAGCGCGTAGCCTTGCGCATGGTGCGGTTTTGCATGCCCGCAGCGACCAGCAGGCCCGCGAGCACGCAATACGTGATGATTTTCATGGCTCAACGCTCCCCTACTCTTTCAGCAGCTTGGCTTGGGCATTGTCTTTGAATGTATTAGCAGTTTCGACGTCGCCGTTGATGGTGCCCTGGTAGTTGACGAAGATGCCGTAGCCACCGCTATTGGAAATCACCGACTTCCGGATCGTCATGCGCGATTGTCCGCCGTAGATCGCGATGTTGGCCTTCTTGCCCGACACGATCGCAATGTTACCGCCGCCCGATACTTCCGCATTTTCGATCACGTTCTTGTCGCTCGTCGAGAAGCAGAGCAGGCCTTTCCAGTAAGCAGCGGTATTTTCAGCGCCGCGGATGATGATCTTGTTCGTTTCTGTCCCTACTGCATTGAAATAGCCGTCTTCGATGGTAATGAAGCCCGCACGGCCCACCTCGATGATCACACCCGGCAGCAACTTCCAGTTAGCGTCTGATGCCACGTTTTCAAGAATGCGGTAAGGAGTTTTGTCTTTGAAACCTTTCCAAACCACTTCCGTTGTAGCATTTTTGGCCAGCGACGATCCAAATATCTCGACCACATTGCGGCCGTTACCGTTGGTGAATTTCGAATCCGTATCCAGGTTTTTCACGTTTTCGGCGCCCATCAGGATACCTGCTTCCGTATTGTCTTTGAAATTGTTCTTTTCAAATGAAGCCAGGATTACCGAATATTCGAGATAGAGGCCATAACCCGCATTCTGCTCGAAAAGACAGTTCTTGATATTCACTTCCGCGCGACCGGCCCCGAGAACCGCCATACCGGCTTTCGTAGTAGCGTAAAGTGGCTTGCTTCCCGCATGCATTACCTGCACATATTCGAGCGTATTCGCGCTGCTCGACGAGCGGAATACGATACCCGACCAGAAGCCTTTGGTAGTTTCCTTGCCAATGAAGCGGATCGGCTTGGCGGAATCGCCCTTCGCGAGCAGCACACCGCCGCCGTCGTTGATTTCGATGCGCGTATCACGTGCAAATGCGATTACAACACCCGGTTTGATTTCGAGCTCCGCATTCACCGACACATTCGCATTCACGATGTAGTCGGGGATGGACGGGTTGTTGATCCGGTCGGTCAAAGTGAGTTTCGCGCGGATATTCGCGTCGATCACGATCGGTTCGATCACCGTGGAGGTGATCACGACTTTGTCTTTGCTCTGACCGTTCGCATTGGTGATGGTCAGTTCCACTTCGTACTCACCCGGAAGGTCGGCCGTGAAGGTTGGTTTGGCGGTCGCAGCCGACGCCAGGTTGGCGGTACTTCCTGCCGGCTTTTTGCTGAATGCCCAGCTGAATTCGAAAGGCTTGTTTTCGCTGTCGGTAGAAGCGCTACCGTCGAGGTTCACAACCGAGCCTGCATTTACATTCTGGTCCGCCCCTGCTTTGGCGGTCAATGTGTTGGATGGTTTTACTTCTTCGTCCTCCTTGCAGCTACCCAGCAACAGGGCAAAGGACAAGGCTGCCCAAAGAATTCTTCTTGCTTTTAACATGGCTAATATTCCAAATGATTTGAATGAATTACATTCCATTTCTCAATGGCGGTGCAATTTTAAACCGATTTGGCGAGCCTGGGAAGTGTGGAAAAGCGAGTGTCGATCAACAGCGGGTTTTGTCGACAAACGCCATTTGCAGCGCCATTTAAAAGGTAAGCTTGAAGCGGCGCTGGCAATCGTTTCGGAAATTACGGCCGATAGGCAGCTCCTTTCCGGCGATTTCGAGCTTGTGGGAATGGTAGCTTTCGACCTTATCTACCGAAACAATGAATGACCGGTGAATGCGGATGAAACCGTCCTCGGGGAGGAGTTCTTCCAAAAGGCTTATTTTCTGTTTTGAAATTAGGGCTTTGTCTTTCAAAACTACTTTAATATAGTCGCGTAGGCTCTCGATCCAGTAAATATCATTGACATTCACTTTCACCATTTTGCGGTCTACTTTTAAATACAAAAACACATCCTGGCTCGCCGGCGAAGCCTTTTGCGCCACTGAAACGGATTGATTGGTGATATTCAAGCCCGTAAAAACCTTGTCCATCGCCCGCAGGAACCGCTCGAATGGAATAGGTTTTAATAAATAATCGACTGCATTGAGGTCAAAACCCTCGACGGCGTAATCCTGGTAAGCGGTGGTAAAAACGACTTTCGGCGGGTTTTTAAGGCTTCTGAGCAGGTCGGTACCTTTCAGGCCCGGCATTTTCACGTCGAGGAACATCAGGTCGATCTTCTGCTGCTGCAACACCTGGAATGCCTGGATGGCGTCCTGGCAGCGCGCCGCGACTTCTATTTCCGAGAAATTGGCGAGGTAGTTGTCCAGTACTTCGATCGCGTGGGGTTCATCGTCCACCAGAATGGCTTTCAACTTCATAATTCAAATTTCCAGTCGTTTGTCAAGGTCAATTTCCAGGATCACGGCAAATACATCCTCCTCGTCCATGATTTTCAGGTTATGGGCCGAAGGATAGAGAATTTCGAGCCGTTTGCGCACGTTCGCGAGGCCTATGCTCACGTGATGCGGACGATCGTCGGGCGTTGCCGTTTCCGGTTTGCTGTTCGAGATCTTGAATTTCAATGCATTATTCTTCACCCGCAAATCCATATTGATCCACGCCAAACCAATTTGCTCGCTCGCGCCGTGCTTGAATGCATTCTCCACCAACGGCAGTATCAGCAGCGGCGCAATGTTATATTCGGGAGATAGGCCGTTGATACTGAAATGAATATCCAGCCTCTCCTCGTACCGTATTTTTTCAAGCTCAATATAACTTTTGAGAATACTGATATCCCTTTCCAACTGCACGAGCTCCGTGTTCGCCTCATAAAGCATATACCGCAATATCTCCGCCAGCCCCATCACCACACCCGGCGATTGGGGCGATTGTTTGAGGGTCAATGCGTACAGGTTATTCAATGTATTAAACAAAAAATGCGGGTGCAGCTGGCCTTTGAGGAAATTCAGCTCGGCTTCCATCGCCGCCTGCCGCCTGTCGAACCACATTTTGAAAAACTTCACCGACAATGCGATCCAGACGAAAATATTGGTCTGCTCGAATGCGCTGATCAGGTATGTCGGCTTGGCAAGCTGCTGCCGGAACGTCCCTTCGAGCTTGCGCCAGACAAACGTCGGGTCGTTCTTTTTCACCGCATTATAGATGATCGGGTCGGCGACGAGTATTTCCATCAGCCTGAAAGCCAGCGTCGAACCGATCACCACCAGCAAAAAAAGCAGGATGAATTGTACATATTTCTTGCGATCGAAATACCGCGGGATGATCACGTAGGCGATCAGGTAAAAATAGCCGATGTGGATCGGCATAAACAGCGCCACAATGCCGATCGTGAGCCAATAATCGGGCATACCAGCACCGTAAATGACCGTCAGCACCGTGAGGACGGCGAGCCAGAACAAAACGTGCAGTAAAATTCTTTGATGTTTACTATTATTCAGGACCGGGGAAACAGGGCGCATAGTAACAAAGATAGCGATTTAGGAGGCCAATACCGGCTTTGAAAAGCATTGTCGACCAATGTCATACTATTGTCGACGAACGGCATGGATCGGGTAATTACCTGCTATACAGACAAAATATCTTCGCTAACCGGTGAATCAAAGGGCCGTCACTTCATAATGCGCCCATATCCAGTCTTTGAAAGATAAAATATCCAAATTTAACCCTCAAATCAGAATTTGTATCTGCAAATATTCCCTACGGTGGTTTTTCTACTT
>CAMLNK010000321.1 GCA_946481035.1 uncultured Dyadobacter sp.
TCTTTGGTAGTGATCACACACGACTCGTAATCAACACTCTGGGTATAAGTCGGAAATTCTACGATCTTGGTAGTCCAGGAATTATACCAAACCCGCCCCGTAACCAGGGTGATGTTATCGACGCCTTTTTCGCTGCCGTACAGGTTAATGCGGATACCCACATTACCAGCGTCGATGTTTTCGAATGAAAATGGCTGGATCGCCATCGCCATGATCAATACGATAAGTGTCAGAACCCCAATAATAATGTTTCGCTTCATAGTCGATTACAGTTTAGATTTCAATTGGTTTACGATTTGCCCGAGTACAATATACAAGAAGTAAAGCGACAGACCGATAACGGCCAGGCCGGTGAAAACGAGCAGATCCGATTGGGCGTTGACGAGCCGGAGCGCGTAGGTTACCACGATGATAACCGCCGCGATTTTCAGAATGTGTATCATGTGAGCGAGGTTTGTTTGATGTAAAATTAATACGCCGCCGCATGAAGGACCGTTAGATTTTATCTAATGGTGCTGCGCATGGTTGAACGCTTCAAAAACCCCATAAACAGCACGAAGCGCGCCGATGGATCGACGCGCTTCGCAGCATTTGGAATAATAATAGTAACCTTAAAGCAGCGCAGCCGCAGCCTCGTCCACAAACCAGTGCAATTGCCCTTTTTCAGGCTGGATGATCTGTGACGGATAGAGGTCTATATTCTTTTCTCCTTTCAAAACCTGTTTCAAAACTTCCGCTTTACCCGCGCCCGCTGCCAGGAAGGCTACACAAGCTGCATTGTTCACGACCGGGGCCGTGAGGGTAATGCGGTACATGTCCTGGGCTTGCAGGAAGAACGAAGTAGCCAATGCATGCTGCTCGTGAATTACCTCCGTTCCGGGGAAGAGCGACAATGTATGACCATCGTCCCCCATTCCAAGCAGTACGAAATCAAAAGTCGTTTCCGAGCCTTCGAAATAAGTTTTCACTATTTGCTCGTATTCCGCAGCCGATTCTTCGGGCGTAATGTCCGTACGCATGATGTGGATGTTTTCAGCCTTTGCCGGCACTTTATCCAACAATTCATCATAACACATTTTGGCATTATTCCTCGAATCCTCGAACGGAACCGCACGCTCATCACCCCAAAAGAAATGCAGTTTCTCCCAGGGAATCGACTCTTTGTAAGGCGACCCGGCCAGCAATGCGTACAATGCTTTGGGCGTGCTGCCGCCAGAGAGTACGAACGTGAAACGGTCCTGCTTTGCAAGCACTTGCTGAATGTAATTGTTAATCCATTCAGCAAGGCTGGCGCTTAATGCTTTGGTATCCTTCTCGATATGCAACTCCATAGCTTACGGGGTTGGAGGCAGGTTGAGCCAGGTATGTCCGTCGCGGGCGAGCAGTGCATCGGCCGCATCGGGCCCCCATGAATCCGGCGCATAATTCGGGAAGTCCTGTGGCGGGCGGTTTTCCCAGGCTTCGAGGATCGGCATGATCACTCTCCACGCTGCGTCTACCTGGTCGTTACGCATGAACAGCGTCGCGTCGCCTTCCATTACATCCAAAAGCAAGGTTTCGTACGCCTCTGGTGCGTGCTCGCCTGCTGCGTCGTAATCGAAAGTCATATCCACCGGATCGAGCATCATCGTTTGTCCCGGGCGTTTGGCCTGGAAGCGGATACTGATGTCCATATTAGGTTGAATACTGATTGTCAGACGGTTAGACCTCCAAGTTTCAGCAGACTCAGGCGGGAATGCATAATGCGGCGCCTGTTTGAAATGCAATGTAATGTGGGTCGCTTTCTGGTTCAGGTATTTACCGGTCCGCACGTAGATCGGCACGCCCTGCCAGCGCCAGTTATCGATATAAAACTTCACAGCCGCGAAAGTATCGATATTCGACTGCGGGTTCACGCCTTCTTCCTGACGGTAGCCTACCACTTTCTCACCCTTTTTCCAGCCACCCGAATATTGTCCGCGAACCGCGAAATCGTGTACCTGTTCTTTGGTAATGCGGCGGATCGCGTTCAGTACGTCTACCTTTTTATTACGGATCTCATTTGCATCGAACGATACCGGCGGCTCCATCGCGATCATACACAGGATTTGCAGGATGTGGTTCTGCACCATGTCGCGCAATGCACCGGCATGCTCAAAATAGCCTCCACGGCCTTCCAGACCTACCGCTTCCGCAGCTGTGATCTGGATGTGATCGATGTAGTTACGGTTCCAGAGCGGCTCGAACAATGCATTGGCAAAACGCAGCGCGAGGATGTTCTGCACCGTTTCTTTTCCGAGGTAATGGTCGATACGGAAAATCTGCTCCTCAGCGAACATGCTCGAAAGCAGCAAGTTCAGTTCGT
The DNA here is from genome assembly GCA_946481035.1 of uncultured Dyadobacter sp. The sequence goes on from CAMLNK010000321.1 coordinate 2,345, forward strand.
GCGCGCTTTCCAGGTCGTGGCCGAAAGGTTTTTCAACTACGATACGGGTCGTGCTTTTTTCTCCGCAGAGCTTCAATGCACCCAGTTTCTGGGCAATCGAAGGAACAAGCTGAGGCGCAACCGCCAGGTAAAATATCACATTTGGATGAACACCCCATTCTTCTTCTTTTTCTTTTACCAGATCGGTGATTTTGTGGTACGCTGCCGCGTCGTCGCCGTCCATTTGCAGGTACGAAACATGCTGCGTAAAATCCGTCCAGTGACCATTCTGCTTACCCTTGCGACGCGAAAATTTCGTCACGCCGTCGAGCAAATGCTCATGGTATTTTTCATTGGAATAAGCACTCCGGCCGATACCCGCGATCGCAAACTGATCGGGCATCCAGTTGTCCAAAAACAAGTTATAGAGAGCGGGTGTGAGCTTCCGGTAGTTGAGGTCACCGCTGCCTCCAAAAATGAAGAGTACCGAAGCAGGGGGACGTTTATTGGTTTGCATAAATTTTCTGATTTATTGTTGACCCCATTCTGTGTGGAAAGTACCTGGGATATCGGTACGTTGATACGTATGCGCGCCAAAGTAATCACGTTGCGCCTGGATCAGGTTCGTCGGCATGTACGCTGTTTTGTAGGCGTCGAAGTACGCCAGCGACGACATCAAAGCAGCAGCCGGGATGCCCGACTGGGCGGCAAATGCGATCAGTGAACGCGTGTTACCTTCCACAGACTTAACCAATGCAGCTACCTCTTGGTTCAACAGAATATTGGACAATTCCGGGGTCTGCTTGTATGCGCTCGTAAACACGCTCAGGAGCGACGAACGGATAATGCAACCGCCTCTCCACACGCTAACTACGTCCGTCAGCGGGATCTCCATTTGAAGGTCTTTCGAAGCCTGGAACAACATTGCGAGGCCTTGCGCATAAGCCAGAACAGTGGCAAAGTACAATGCATCGTGCACTTGCTGGATCAGCACCTGGGTTTCTTCCGAAATGGCAGTGCTTTCACCGTAAAGTTCAGCCGCAACCACTCTTTCATCCTTATATCCGGAAATTGTGCGCATGGCCACCGCCGTATCAATTACGGGCACGGCTACGGGCAGCTCCATCGAGTCTTGCGAAGTCCATTTACCGGTTCCTTTCGAACCTGCTTTATCGGAAATCACGTCCACGAGGTGAGCGGCAGTTTTGTCGTCTTTTTGCAGGAAAATATCGGCGGTAATTTCCACCAGGAACGATTGCAAATCGCCTTCGTTCCAGCTTTTGAATACTTCATGAAGTTGCTGGTTGCTCAAACCGGCCTTTTTCAGGATCGCGTACGATTCGCTGATGAGCTGCATGATCGCATATTCGATACCGTTATGCACCATTTTCACATAATGGCCGGCTCCTTCCTTGCCCAGGTAAGCCACGCAAGGCTCGCCATTCACCTTGGCTGCAATCGCTTCCAGCATCGGCTGTACGTGCGCATAAGCTTCTTTGTCGCCGCCAGGCATAATGCTCGGGCCTGTACGTGCGCCTTTTTCACCACCCGAAACACCGATGCCCATGAAATGGATGTCCTTTTCACGGAGGTATTTCACGCGGCGGAGCGTATCTGTATAATGGGAGTTTCCTCCGTCGATGATAACGTCGCCTTTTTCAAGAAGCGGTAACAGGGATGCGATAACATCGTCCACCGGCTGACCGGCAGGTACCAGCATCATTACCTTGCGGGGGCGTTGCAACAGCTGGATCATCTGGGCAAGTTCCGAAACGCCCTTAACAGTGGTGCCCGGGGTGGCACTGGATTCCAACGCGGAATTTTTGGTTTCGTCCTTATCGAAACCGATAACTGAGAAACCATGATCGGCCATGTTCAGTAACAGGTTTCTTCCCATTACGCCCAGTCCGATCATTCCAAAATCGAATAAGTTCTGTGACATAGATTAAACGTCTTGAATTAAGAAGCTGCAATATCAGGGTTTTTCAAAGACCAGCTCACATCTTTGTTGACATTCTATTTAAAATTTAAAATCTTCTTAATATTTTATTAAATTCACCCTCGCTATGGTCATTTCATAGTTAGTCTAATAGTTACTATTTACTATACACATTACTATGTACTACAAATTTATCCGGATCGCACTACTCGCGATCCTCGCTGCGTGCAATGCGTTTTCGCAAGATTCGCTTGTTATCAAAAACCGCTTCCTGGAAAGAAAATTCACCATCGGTGATAATTCTTTTCACACATCCCGCTTCCAGCATCTTCTGACGAACAAAGATTACAGCCGCCCTGGCTCGGAGGAATTTTATTTTACAATTAACGGTATACCCGCTACCAGCAACGGCGCAAATGCATTATTTAAATACACCAAACACACCCTCACCAGAGCCGATAAAGGAATTCAAAAAGCTGCAATACAGCTGGCCGGGAAACCGGGTACTGTTGCCGAAAATGTAGTGATGGAGTTGAATTACGAGGTGTACGACGAGCTGCCCGTCGTCCGTAAGCAAATCAGCATAACAAATCTTGGCCCCAAACCTATTGCCATCGCCGATCTGGAAGTAGAAAGGTTGAATCTGGTACCGGTTTCTTCCCAACAAAGTGAGTTGTATACCAATTACGGCTCGCGCTTCGCATGGCGGCCTTATCACGGCGACCACCACGATGCGGCCATTTTTGTGTACAATAATTATGCAAAAGAAGGCTTTATCCTTGGCAATGAAGCGCCTAGCATCCTTAAAAAGACGGAAGTATATGCCGATCACCACCGCATTTCGATCGGCATGACGAGCCTCACCGATCACTATCCGTTTAAAAAATGGATTGAACCGCAGGAAAAGTTTGACAGTCCCAAAACTTTCATCTGCCTCATCCAATCGCAGAAGTGGGAAGATGCATTCGAAGGCCATTTCGCCGACTTCATACGTACGCGCCTGGGCGTGAAGCTTTTTGAGCGGAAGGAAATCCCTTTCACATTCTACAATACGTGGCGGCCTTTTTATACCAATATTAATGATACCCTCGTAACCCAGCTCGCCGACGGCCTCGAAGGTACCGGCACCGACCTGTTCATTATGGATGCCGGTTGGGAAAACAATTACGGCGATTGGGAAGCCCATCCTACCCGCTTTCCGAACGGCCTGAAACCCATTACCGACCACATTCGCAAACGGGGAATGAAAGCCGGGCTCTGGATGAGCCTTGGGTCGGTCGACAAAAGCAGTAAGCTCTATAAAGAACACCCCGAATGGTCGGTCTACGACAAAAACGGCGAGCCCGCGTACCTGCACGAGGAAATGAAACACCGGGTTACGATGTCGCTGGCGTCGGGTTACTATGATTATATTCTGGAAAAGATCAAGCGCCACG
>CAMLNK010000322.1 GCA_946481035.1 uncultured Dyadobacter sp.
CTTCATCACGCGCGCCGATTTCACCACCTGCGGAAGGAACATTTTACCTTCGCCAAACAAGTCACCGACGATGTTCATTCCGTCCATCAAAGGCCCTTCAATCACTTCCAGCGGACGATCGAACAGCAGGCGACATTCTTCGGTATCTTCATCTACGTAATCGGCAATACCTTTTACCAATGCGTGTGAAATGCGTTCTTTTACAGGAAGTTGTCTCCATGAAAGATCCGGCCCGGTTTGCGTTTTGCCTTTGTCTTTTACGGTTTCCGCATAGCTCACCAAACGTTCCGTAGCATCTGCACGGCGGTTAAGGAGCACATCTTCAACCAGTTCCAACACATCTTTCGGAATCTCATCATAAATACCGATCTGGCCGGCATTCACAATACCCATATCCATTCCGGCTTTGATCGCATGGTACAAGAATGCCGTGTGAATCGCCTCACGCACCGGCTCATTACCACGGAAACTGAACGAAACGTTGGAAACACCGCCCGACACTTTCGCATGCGGCAGGTTTTCCTTGATCCACGCTACGCTTTTAATGAAGTCAACAGCGTAGTTATTATGCTCCTCCATTCCCGTCGCGACGGTCAGGATATTCGGGTCAAAAATGATATCCTCGGCCGGGAAACCCACTTCGTCCACCAGAATGCGGTAAGCGCGCTCGCAGATTTCAATGCGGCGTTCATAGTTATCAGCTTGTCCTTTTTCATCAAAAGCCATGACCACCGTGGCAGCGCCATAGCGAAGTACGGTCCGCGCCGATTCCTTAAATTTCTCCTCACCCTCTTTGAGTGAAATGGAGTTCACGATGGATTTTCCCTGCACGCATTTCAAACCCGACTCGATTACCTCCCATTTGGATGAGTCGATCATCAATGGCACTTTGGAAATGTCGGGCTCGGATGCGATCAGGTTCACGAATGTCTTCATCGCCTCCACGCCGTCGATCATACCTTCATCGAGGTTCACGTCGATCACCTGCGCGCCGCTTTCAACCTGCTCGCGTGCGATGGTCAGCGCCTCGTCGTATTTACTTTCGCGGATCAGGCGGGCGAATTTCTTCGAACCGGTCACATTACAGCGCTCACCGATGTTCACAAAATTGGTCAACGCATTAATTTTCACCGGCTCCAATCCCGAAAGCTTCATCACCGTTTCAGAAGCCGGCAACGGCCGCGGGCTGTGCTTGCCTGCGATGTCGGCGATCACGCGGATGTGGTCTGGCGTAGTTCCGCAGCAACCGCCGATGATATTGACCAGGTTATCCCTCAAAAACCCGTCAATAATCTCGCCCATTTGCTCCGGCGTTTGGTCATATTCCCCCATTTCGTTCGGCAAGCCCGCATTTGGGTGCGCCGAGGTGTAAAATGGCGACTCTTTGGCCATGATCTGCACGTAAGGACGCATCAAATCCGCTCCTAATGCACAGTTCAAGCCCACTGATAATAATGGTAAATGCGATACGGAGGTCAGGAACGCCTCGGTAGTCTGTCCCGAAAGCGTACGCCCGGAAGCATCGGTAATGGTTCCCGAAATCATGATCGGCAACGCTTGTCCCGGCTCTATGCGCCACGAATCCAGGTGCGGTACTTTGCCCGCTTTCGCGTCCACAAAGAACTGGTCGATCGCGAAAAGCGCGGCCTTTGCATTCAATGTGTCAAAAATCGTTTCGACAAGCAGCACGTCGCAGCCGCCGTCGGTCAGGCCTTTTACCTGCTCATAATAGGCTTCCACCAGCTGGTCGAAGCTGATCGCCCGGAAACCGGGGTTATTCACATCCGGCGAAAGCGATGCGGTACGGTTGGTCGGGCCGATGGAACCTGCCACGAAACGCGGCTTGTGCGGCTCGCGGGCAGTAAACTCGTCAGCAACCTCGCGTGCCAATCTCGCCGATTCGTAATTGAGCTCGTACACGATTTCCTCCATGCCGTAATCGGCCATGGCGATAGTCGTGCCCGAAAATGTATTGGTTTCGGCAATATCTGCCCCCGCCGCAAAATAGGCGGCGTGAATTTCTTTGATAATGTCCGGACGTGTCAGCGAAAGCAGGTCGTTGTTCCCCTTCACATCGTGCGGCCAGTCTGCGAACCGCTCTCCCCGGTAGTCGTGATCCTGCAATTTATACCGCTGGATCATCGTACCCATAGCGCCATCCAGTACCAGAATACGGTTTTTAAGAATTTCGCGGATATCTGCTTTTTGAGTTGCTACCATAAGTGTTTTAAATGTATGATTATCATTTCGCCGGAAAAGCATATAGCTTCTGAATTGACAAATTTAAGCCAATAGATGTTTTGTTCAATAAAATCAAAAAATTCAGATTAAAAGTCTGGCAGTTTTAGTTAACCTAAATTATTTATCTATATTCGAAGCCATCTCGGAGTGAATAAAGATATTCTATCTATGCATAATCTGGACGATATTGACGCCAAAATCCTGCATTTGCTGCAACAGGACGCTACTTTGAAAACACGTGAACTGTCGGAAAAGTTGAACCTTTCCTACACGCCCGTGTACGAACGCGTACGAAGGCTGGAAAAAGAGGGGATCATCAAAAAGTACGTCGCGCTGGTCGACCGGGAGAAAGTAGGCAAGAAACTGATGGCCTTCTGCAACATCGCATTGAAGGAGCATTCAAAAGTAATGGGCGAAAAATTCGTGAAGGCGGTTTCGGCGATGTCGGAGGTGATGGAATGCTTCAATATCTCCGGCGACTATGATTTTCTGCTGAAAGTGGTGGTGGACGATATGTCGCAGTATCAACAGTTTTTAATGCAAAAACTGGGCTCGCTGGAAAACATCGGCAGCACGCACAGCCTGTTTGTAATGGGGGAAATCAAAAACTCGTCGGCGCTGGAAATGCTGCCGTCCAAAAAATAAATACGGCACCGGAAAATCCAGCACCGTATTCCAACTCACCCCTAACAAAATATCTTTACGATCAGTACGATCTGTTAATGCTTCTTATGAGGACGCCCGAAAGCAGGCTTCTCCAATTCTTTATTGAACGACCCATCGGCGTTGAAAAGCAGTATTTTCACTTTATCATCGACCAGAATACCCACATAATATTCCCCGGCATCGTTGGTACCTGCCTGCTTGATCTCCGCTCCCGCATAATTGGAGGTTATGTAGGAAGTCACATTGGCCGGTAGTGCGCTCACTTCGATTTTCGTCAGTTTCGCTTTTTTCACGTGCTGTTTCAGCTCCGCTTTAAACGTTCCGTCGGCATCGAAAAGCAGCCCTTTCACGGTTCCGTCGGCAAGGGTAATAGCCACGACAATTTTCCCCGATTGGTCTTTTGCAGCGAACTTGATCTCAGCACCGGCGTAGGCGCTGTCGATGTAGGCGGTAACCGCCGCGGGCAAATCCGCCGTCGCCACCTCGGTAAGTTTTCCTTTACATCTGCCCACCGTCACGGAGTCGGTCAGCACTGCGAGCCTTGCGGCCGATTCAGCTACACTTTCGAAATCACTCGCCTCAGTTTCAGGGCTCAACGACTCGCTATTCTTCTGGCACGCTGTGAACCAGATGCCTGCCAGCACCACCAGTAAAAGAGAAACTTTTTTCATGATATACCCACGGGTTTTTGTGAAAGTATCAAACTGTTTTCTGCCTTTACGCCCCCTACAATGCCCGTGTTGCATGGCTGACGCAATTTTTTGTGATTTTTTTCAAAGGCATTTCCATTTCCGAAGCATGAAAACTTTTCGTATTTTTTTGCAACAGAATACGGGCTGGGGACGTATTCGAATGAGAGAAATTCTATCCCTGACAATTTGATACCCTGACTTTGCTTTTTAAAAGAAAAATATCTTTTAACGAAAACGACTTTGAGTCGGTGGTAGCGGCATGTATTGCCGGGGATAACCAGGCACAGAGGCATTTGTATAAACAGTTCTTCGGCTATTCAAAAAGCATCTGTCTGCGGTACACATCGTCGACGGAAGAAGCAGAGGAAGTTTTAAATGAAGGTTTTTTAAAAGTATTCAACAATCTGGGAAAGTACGATGCCAACCACCCTTTCAAGGCATGGCTTCGGACAATCATGGTGAACACGGCGATCAGCTATTACCGCAAGCACAAGAAGCATACGGAGGATGTGATCGCGCTGGAAGACGCCCCTTATCCCAAATTCGATGAAGATGTAATAAGCCAGATCACTGCTGAGGAAATACTGGAACTGATCCAACAGATCAAACCGGTTTATAAGAATGTATTTTTGTTATACGTGGTGGATGGCTACAATCATCGTGAGATAGCAGACCTGCTGCAAATCAACGAGGCAACGGTAAGATCGCATTATGTGCGTGCCCGGGCTCGCTTGCAGCATTTGATCAAACAATATTACCCACATCTCTTCCCAAGTGATTGGGCTGTCAAGTCATTCAGAGGCAATGAAAACTAATAGATTTGAAAATACTATACGCCGAAAATTAGAGAGTATTGAACCGGACTTTCAAGAGCAGGACTGGGCCCGTATGCAAAATTATATGCAGACGCACACGCCTCCCTCGTTCCTGCAACAATACGGTTCCTGGATCGGGTACGCCGCCGCCGCCTCGGTAACGTCGGTGATGGCATACATGTACGTCAACCAGCTCTCTCAGAACGACCATCTGGTGAAGGATATGAAAAATCTCCAGAGCCAGATCGAGCTGATCCGCAACCAGCCGGCGCCAGTCGCGAAAGCTGACACGGTTTACGTGCTGCAAACCGCACCGGACGGACAAAGCCTGCAAGCCACATTGCAGCCGCGGGAATATCGTGCGGTTGCGGCGCAAACGGAAGTACCGCAGGATTTGGAACGGGAACAGCCGGCCAATGCGGAGCCATCGCGTACGCCCCCCGCAACTGAACGGGAAACAGTTGAAAGCACTCAAAACGGGACTATTTCTGCTAATATTAACGAAAAAACGCCGCGTCAGTCTCAACAACAATCCGGCGAGACGCTTGCCGCCGTTCAGTCTGGTAATGAAGCAATTGCCTCACAACCGACGGTAACGAGCGGTGGAAATGTGGTAAAATCAGAAGCGAATCAATTACCGAAATCACCTTCGAATTCTGTCTCCGGCAGAACTTTCGGCAGCGAATTCGAGGTCGCCACCATCAATAGCCCTGTTGAAATGCAAACGGGCATTTCTCTGCAACGGAAAATGCGTTACGAACTGGCTAGCAAGCTTTCGGCACGGCAGGTACAGAAAGCATTGGTAGCCAACAATGTGCAAATTGCGAAAGCACCAGTGATTGCTAAAAAGACCGAGCAGGTTGCCCAGACGGAAAGTGTTATTCCGAAATTACCTTTGAAAACGCCTTACCGCTTCGGTGCGGGCTATCAGATCGAAGGCAATGGACGGGGTAAAACGGTGCTGGGAGAAGTCATTATCAAAAAGAAATTCTCGATCGCGGCGGGTATTACCTGGCTGAAAGTAAAACCAGCCGAGTTCTTTACCGAAACGGTTTTCAGGACCAAAGCCCGTGCTGATTTTAAGGAAACACACCCCGGCCAGGTACCACTCATTTTTGAATTATATAATATTAAAATTGACCAGAATGTGGTTCAAATACCCCTTACGCTGGCATTCCGAAACACTGTAAAAAATGATTGGGCCTACTACGCGAGCCTGGGCACGAACTTCAAGGTTTCGTCCAAGATACCATTTAATAAGATTGCCGCGGCCCCAAAAA
>CAMLNK010000323.1 GCA_946481035.1 uncultured Dyadobacter sp.
CGTACCGTAGGTGCTGGTCAGGTAACTGAAATTCTTGACTAATCAAGATAGCAATATTAAAACAAGTGCATTTCTTTTGGAATGCACTTGTTTTTTGTAAAAAAGTCGTATCTTTGCAGCCCCGAATGGGCAATTGCACGATAAACGGGTGTAGTTCAAGGGTAGAATAGCGGTCTCCAAAACCGTTGATGGGAGTTCGAATCTCTCCACCCGTGCATAAATCGAAAAGGTGAAATGGAAAAATTTACTTCTTTTTTGAAAGCGTCCTGGGAAGAAATGACCCAACATGTAACATGGCCGCCTTTCAACGAGCTGCAAGCTAACACTACCTTGGTGCTTGTAGGTTCGCTCATTTTTGCCTTCGTGGTAGGTGTGATGGATCTCGTGTTTGAGAACGCACTGAAACTGTTTTACCAGTCTTTCTAAGGCTATTTTAGTAAAGATAACCCCCTGAAAGGTATGAGTAGTCTAAATTGGTTTGTATTAAGGGCAGTGTCCGGGCAAGAGAAAAAAATCAAGTCCTACATTGAAAATGAAATCACACGCCAGAAGCTAAATGAATTCGTTCCGCAAATCCTGATCCCTTCCGAGAAGATCTACGAAATGCGTAATGGTAAAAAGCGTGTACGGGAAAAGAACTTCTTTCCCGGGTATATTATCATTTCAGCGGACCTGTCAAAAGGGGAAGTTCTGCACATTATCACAAGCATTCCCGGCGTAATCGGTTTCCTTGGCAATGCCGAAGGGAATTCCAAAGTGCCTGTACCTCTTCGCCAATCGGAAATTAACCGTATCCTCGGTAAGGTCGACGAAGCAGAGCAGCACGAAGAAGCGCCAAGCATGTCTTTCATCAAAGGCGAAACCGTGAAAGTGGTAGATGGTCCGTTCAGCGGATTTATCGGTCTGGTGGAAGAAGTATTCGATGAGAAGAAAAAACTCAATGTAGTTGTAAAAATATTCGGGCGTAATACACCCGTGGAACTCAGTTACGCACAAGTAGAAAAGGATAGTTGAGCGAATAGCGGGCAGGTAGGCTTCCAACTGCATGTGAGCCGCTAGTCAATCAATGAACCGACAAATTCCAAAACAATGGCAAAAGAAATAGGTGGATACGTCAAACTGCAGGTGAAAGGTGGCCAAGCCAACCCATCACCTCCAATTGGTCCTGCACTAGGATCGAAGGGTTTGAATATCATGGAGTTTTGCAAGCAGTTCAATGGCCGTACCCAGGATAAAATGGGTGTGGTATTGCCGGTAGTTATTACATACTACAAAGACAAGTCTTTCGACTTCGTCATCAAAACCCCCCCGGCCGCTATTCTTCTTCTGGAAGCCTCAAAAGTGAAAACAGGTTCGGCTCAGCCAAACCGTATTAAGGTAGGATCAGTTTCATGGGATCAAGTTAAAACGATCGCTGAAACTAAAATGCCCGACCTGAACTGCTTCACCGTAGAGTCTGCTATGAAAATGATCGCGGGAACGGCTCGTAGTATGGGTATCACCGTGGCTGGCAAGGCCCCATGGGAAGAAAACAACTGAGCGTAGATTTATAGATACGCCAAAGAAACAAAGAACATGGGAAAATTGACCAAAAAGCAAAAAGAAGCTCTTTCAAAATACGACGCAACCCAGGCTTACACTTTGGAAGCCGCTGCGGATGTTCTGAAAACGATTTCCTATACCAAATTTGACGCTTCCGTAGATATCGACGTTCGTTTGGGCGTAGATCCTCGTAAAGCTGACCAAATGGTGCGTGGCGTGGTAACATTGCCACACGGAACCGGAAAAGAAGTTCGCGTATTGGTGCTGTGTACTCCCGACAAGGAGGCAGAAGCGAAAGAGGCAGGAGCGGATTATGTTGGTCTTGACGAATACATTACAAAAATCGAGCAAGGCTGGACAGACATCGACGTGATTATTACAATGCCGAGTGTAATGGCAAAAGTAGGTAGACTTGGTAAAGTATTGGGTCCTCGTGGTCTGATGCCAAACCCTAAGTCGGGAACTGTAACTCCGGATGTAGCGAAAGCAGTGAAAGAGGTGAAAGCTGGTAAAATCGACTTCAAAGTTGACAAAACAGGTATCATCCACACCAGCATCGGAAAGGTATCTTTCGGAACTGACCAGCTTGCACAAAATGCAACTGAAGTTATCAATACCTTGGTTCGCCTTAAGCCTTCATCGGCCAAAGGTACTTACGTAAAAAGCATTCACTTGTCTAGTACGATGAGCCCGGGTGTTATTATTGACAAAAACACGATTCCAGGATTGTAATATGACACGGGAAGAAAAAGCAGTAATTATTGACGAGTTAAGTCAGAAATTCGCCAGCACTCCATACTTCTACATCACGACCGCAGCAGGAATGTCTGTTGGCGAGGTGAACCAGCTGAGAAGCCTTTGCTTCGAGCGTGGCGTGGAGTATCGTGTTGTGAAGAATACATTGATTAAAAAAGCGCTTGAAACGCTTGATACGGACTACACTCCTTTCGACGAAGCACTGAAAGGATTTTCCGGAATCATGTTTCACCCGGAGTCAGGTAAAGTACCTGCGCAACTGATTAAGGATTTCAAAAAGAAATCAGGTAGCGACAAACTGAAGTTCAAAGGAGCTTCTGTTGACACTGCCCTTTTCGTTGGAGAAAGCCAGCTTGACGTTCTGATTTCGCTGAAATCGAAACAAGAACTGATCGGCGAAGTAATCGGATTGTTGCAATCGCCTGCCAAAAATGTTATCGGCGCTCTTACAAGCGGCGGACAGAACCTGGCTGGTATCTTGAAAACTTTATCTGAAAAAGAAGACTAATTAAATAGCCAGGCTTAGCTCTCCGGGTTGATAATTAAAGGAGCCTTTTTTAAATCATCTTATTGTATAATCAAAAAAATCAAAATAAAAATGGCAGATTTGAAAGCTTTCGCAGAACAGCTTGTTAACCTTACGGTTAAAGAAGTGAACGAATTGGCTGCAATTCTTAAAGACGAGTACGGTATTGAGCCAGCAGCTGCTGGTGCAGTAATGGTAGCAGGTCCTGCTGGTGGTGCTGGTGCAGATGCTCCTGCAGTTGAAGAGAAAACATCTTTCGATGTAATCTTGAAATCAGCTGGTGCTGGTAAACTTGCTGTTGTGAAGTTGGTTAAAGACCTGACTGGTCTTGGCCTGAAAGAAGCGAAAGAACTCGTTGACGGCGCTCCAAAACCTGTAAAAGAAGGTGTTGCTAAAGACGAAGCAGAAGCTCTGAAAAAGCAACTTGAAGAAGCTGGTGCAGAAGTTGAAGTGAAGTAATTTGCTCCACAGCATTAGAAAATAAATTCTAGGGAATAGGCCTGACAACCGTCAGGTCTTTTCCTGTTTTCTATACCAACCAAACGAAAAGCGCTTTTTTAGCGTTCTGGTTGGAGGTGGCGACGAGATCGCCCCAAAATCTCCCCAAGCTGATTGCCCGAAACACTTCTTTACTCGTAGGAAAGGAGAACAGGGGCGTCAACTTTACTCTTCTACGAGGCAATAGATTAGGTTAAAACTAATTAGTTTTTCTGCTAACCCAAATCACACATAGCCTTGGCTACTATTAATCCAAAAACACCAAGAAAGAATTTCTCTCGGATTAATCAGATTATCGATTATCCCGATCTTTTGGGAATCCAGGTACAATCGTTCCGTGATTTCTTTAGTCTGGATACATCGGTTGAAGACCGTTCCGGAGAAGGACTTTACAAAGTTTTCGCTGAAAACTTCCCCATCGCCGACTCTCGTGAGAACTTCGTTCTCGAGTTCATCGATTACCTCCTTGAACCACCGAAGTATTCAGTCGACGAATCCATCGATCGTGGTCTGACTTACGCAGTACCTCTGAAGGCGAAGCTGCGTCTGATCTGTAACGATGCCGATCATGAAGAATTTGAAACCATTGAGCAGGAAGTGTTCCTCGGAAACATTCCTTACATGACCGAACGCGGTTCGTTCGTGATCAATGGTGCTGAGCGCGTAATCGTATCTCAGCTTCACCGTTCACCAGGTGTGTTCTTCTCGATGAGCAAGCACACCAATGGTTCCAAACTATATTCTGCGCGGATTATTCCATTCAAAGGTTCCTGGATCGAATTCTCTACGGACGTGAACAACGTGATGTACGCGTACATCGACCGTAAGAAGAAGTTCCCGGTAACAACCCTTTTGAGAGCGATCGGTTTCGGATCTGATAAAGATATCCTCGACCTGTTCGGCCTTTCGGAAGAAATCAGCGCAACACCTGCTAACCTGAAAAAGGCAGTAGGGCGCCGGTTGGCGGCAAGGGTTCTCCGTACATGGACTGAGGACTTCGTGGATGAGGATACCGGCGAGGTAGTTTCTATCCAGCGTAACGAAGTGTTGCTGGAACGTGACTCTACTATTTCTGCGGATGATATCGATGTGATCCTGGAATCAGGTCAGAAATCGATCATCATGCACAAAGAGGACATGAACGTAGCGGATTATAACATCATTTATAACACGCTTCAAAAAGATAGCTCAAACTCCGACAAGGAAGCTGTTGAGCAAATTTACCGTCAGCTTCGTAATGCAGAAGCTCCTGATGAGCAGACTGCACGTGACGTGATCCAGAGCTTGTTCTTCTCGGATAAGCGTTACGACTTGGGCGATGTAGGCCGCTACCGTATCAACAAGAAATTGGGATCGGATACTAGCCTCGACGTTCGCGTTCTGACAACCGGCGATATCGTTTCCATCGTGAAATACCTCATCGGTCTGATCAATGCGAAAGCGGTAGTCGATGATATCGACCACTTGTCAAACCGTCGTGTACGTACCGTGGGCGAGCAGCTTTATGCACAGTTCGGTGTGGGTCTTGCACGTATGGCGCGTACCATCAAGGAGCGTATGAACGTACGTGACAACGAAGATTTCAAACCGGTTGATTTGATCAATGCACGTACATTGTCATCTGTAATCAACTCGTTCTTCGGTACCAACCAGCTTTCTCAGTTTATGGACCAAACAAACCCATTGGCTGAGATTACCCACAAACGCCGTATGTCGGCATTGGGGCCTGGTGGCCTTTCCCGTGAAAGAGCAGGTTTCGAGGTTCGTGACGTTCACTACACCCACTACGGGCGTCTGTGTACGATCGAAACTCCGGAAGGTCCGAACATCGGTCTGATCTCATCACTTTGCGTATTTGCAAAAGTGAATGGCATGGGCTTCATCGAAACACCTTACCGTGTGATCGATAGCACAGGTAAGCTGACCAATGAGCTGATCTACATGACAGCGGAAGAAGAAGATTCCAAATACATCGCACAGGCGAATGCATCTGTCGATACAGAAGGAAACTTCACTGTTGAGAAAATCAAAACACGTTTCGAAGGTGACTTCCCGATGGTGGACCCTTCGCAAGCATCTTATATGGACGTTGCTGCGAACCAGATCGTATCGGTAGCGGCTTCATTGATTCCGTTCCTGGAACACGATGATGCTAACCGTGCCTTGATGGGATCTAACATGCAGCGCCAGGGTGTGCCTTTGTTGCGTCCACAAGCTCCTATCGTAGGAACCGGTCTGGAACGCCGCGTGGCAATGGACTCCCGTGCATTGGTAGTAGCAGAAGGCGACGGCGAAATCGAATTCGTGGATGCGAAGAAGATCGTTGTGAAATACGACCGTACCGACGAAGATCGCTTGGTGAGCTTCAT
>CAMLNK010000324.1 GCA_946481035.1 uncultured Dyadobacter sp.
CACGCCCCACGACTTTGGTACCGAATGCCTGGATGATGAAAATCATCGTCAGGATGGCAATGACGATCGGAACTGTCTGAATATTAGGGTATAGTAATTGTAAACCTTCCACCGCGGAAGACACTGAAATGGGCGGCGTAATGACCCCGTCGGCCAACAACGTACTGCCGCCGATCACCGCCGGCACCGTGAGCCACTTCGCATGCTTGCGTACGAGGGCGTAGAGCGCGAAGATCCCGCCCTCTCCGCGGTTGTCGGCCCGGAGGATCAGGATTACATATTTGACGGTAGTTTGGAGCGTGAGCGTCCAGAAGATGCAGGAAATCGCCCCGTAGATAATCTCTTCGGTGATGGGCTCATTCATGATAATCGCCTGCATTACATAGAGTGGCGATGTACCGATATCGCCGTATATAATGCCGAACGCCACCAGAAGCCCGGCGGCCGTTACCTTGTCAACTTTGTGTTTTGATTCCATCCACCTATTTGTAAAACGGCGAAAGTTAGGAAACCGCTTGCAAAGAAGATATTACAGAATACAAATTTAATTTGTCAGTGCGACACTATGCGGTAAAAGTGTTGAAAAGCAGGTAGCCATTCAACCCGATAATAATCAGCGCAATGACCCAGCTAACCACAGTCAATGGCCGGGAGTTGGCAAAGCGACCCATGATTTTGCTATTGGAAGTGAAAAATACCAGTGGTACCACGGCGAAACTCAGTTGCAGGGAAAGAATCACCTGGCTGAGTACAAGCAGCTCAGCTGTGCCGCGTTCGCCGTACAAATAGGAGACGATGAGCGCAGGAACGATGGCAATACCGCGGGTCAGGAGCCTGCGTATCCAGGGTTTCAGGCGGATGTTGAGGAAGCCTTCCATGACGATCTGCCCCGCGAGCGTGCCGGTGAGCGTGGAGCTCTGGCCGGAAGCGAGCAATGCGAGGGCGAAGAATATACCTGCAAGACTCACGCCGAGCACGGGGTCGAGGAGATGGTAGGCGTCGGTGATATCGGCTATTTCGAAATGGCCGTTGGCGTGGAATGCAGAAGCGGCCAGGATGAGAATGGAGCCGTTGATGAAGAATGCCAATGCGAGCGAAACAGTAGAGTCGATGGTGGCGAAGCGGATCGCCGAACGTTTGCCTGCCTCGTCTTTCCTGAAATTACGGGTCTGAACAATGCTCGAATGGAGGTAAAGGTTGTGCGGCATCACGGTGGCTCCGAGGATACCGATGGCGATGTAGAGCATTCCCGGATCGGTCACGATTTCCTTTTTGGGTACCAATCCACCCATAATACCAGCCAACGAGGGTTGGGACACGATCATTTCGTACAAAAAGCTCAGTAGGATAATGGTCATCAGCCCGGCTACAATGCTTTCGATAATGCGAAATCCTTTTTGTTGGAAATACAAAACAATGAGCACATCGAACGCGGTAAATACCACGCCAATGGGCAATGGAAGCCCGAAAAGGAGGTTCAATGCAATGGCGGAGCCGATCACTTCGGCGAGGTCGGTGGCGGCGATGGCGATTTCGGAGAGCAGCCAGAGTACAAATGATACCGGACGTGAGTAATAGTCGCGGCAGGCTTGTGCAAGGTCGCGGCCGGATGCGATGCCGAGTTTCAGCGACAAATGCTGTAAAAGCATGGCAAAAAGGTTGGAGATCAGGATCACGGTAAGCAGCGTGTAGCCAAACCGCGAACCGCCTTCAATATCGGTGGCCCAGTTGCCCGGATCGATGTAGCCGACGGCCACCATAAGGCCCGGACCGGCAAATGCCGCCATTTTTTTCCAGAAACCTACTCCCTCCGGTACCGAAATCGAGGAGTGAACCTCGGACAGCGAACGGAGCTGGTCGCCGTGATCCGGTGTTTTCTCTTGCAAAGACTTATCTATTTTTAAATCGTCAATCATTTCCTTAGTCTCCGAAATAAACAATTTAGTTCTCTGAAAACAAAGATAAGGAAATTCTGAATATATTTTTTAGGTTAGTCTAAATTTTTTAATTTACAGATAGTAAATCGTACTTTTGCCGGATATTATAAGTTTGCTAACCGGGGCTTACAGGGCATGCAGAATTCTTTCACAGAAGAAAATTACTTAAAGATCATCCACTCACTTTCCGGACGCGACGGGGTAGAGGTGAGTACAAACGCGCTTGCGGAGAGTACGTCCACGCGCGCGGCGTCGGTGACGGATATGCTGCGCAAGCTGGCGGACAAGGGTTTGATCCATTATAAAAAGTACCAGGGCGTAACGCTGACGGAGAGCGGGGAGAAAGTGGCGATCAAGGTGATCCGCAAGCACCGCCTGTGGGAGGTTTTTCTGGTTGAAAAACTGGGTTTCGGCTGGGACGAGGTGCATGATATTGCCGAAGAGCTGGAACATATTCCGTCGGAAGTACTGGTGGAAAAACTCGACGCATTCCTGGGCCATCCGAAGTTCGACCCGCATGGCGATCCCATTCCCGACGCGAAGGGAAACCTTACAGAACCCGATTACCTGATCCTCACCGACGTGCACGTTGGTGAAAAAGTGTTAATGATGGGGGTGCTGGATCATGCACCTTCGTTCCTGCAACATCTTGATCGCTCGGGGATTACGCTCGGAGCAGTGATAGAGGTGAAGGAAATTAATGAATACGACAAATCGGCCTCCGTACAGATTAACGGCGGCCCGACGTTGTTTATCAGTCTCGAAGTGTCCAAAAACCTGCTGGTACAGCGCCGATGAGACCATAACCAGCCATGAACTTCAAAATCCTCGATCGGTACCTGATCAAAAACTTCCTGATTACCTACGTGTTCGTGGCGTTCGTCATCGTACTCATCATCTGTATGATCGACTACACCGAAAAGGTGGACGACTTTCTTGACAAAAAAGCACCGCTCAGGGAGATCATCATCGACTATTACCTCAATCTGATTCCCTATTGGATCAATTACATCAGTCCGCTGATGGTGTTTATCGCGACCGTGTTCTTCACCTCGCGCATTGCGGCACGTACGGAGATCATTGCGATGCTGAGCAGCGGGATCAGTTTTACGCGGATGCTGATGCCGTACATGGCCGGAGCGGTTGTGTTGGGGATACTAACCTTCATTCAGGTAGGCTGGGTATTGCCCAAGGCCAACAAGATCCGCAATGGGTTTGAAAAAACTTATGTAAAAAACGAGTTCTATTTCAGCGGGCATAACGTGCACATCACAATCGCGCCCGACGTGTATGCGTACCTGGAAAGCTACAATACCACCACGCAAACAGGGAACAAATTCACGATGGAGACGATCAAAGGCACGAAGCTGCTCCAAAAGTTTTACGCCGAAAAGATCGTCTGGCAACCCAAAAAGAATAAGTGGACGCTGCAAAATTACCAGGTGCGGACGCTCGACAGTCTCGGCGAGCGGCTCAGCAGGGGAGCGGAAATTGATACAACCATCAACCTTTCTCCCAAGGACTTCGAAAGTGACTACAACCTCTACGAAACATTTACATTACCTGAGCTCAATGCCTACATCGACCTGCTGAAAAGCCGCGGTGCCGATGGTCTGGAAGTGTATCTGATCGAAAAATATATCCGCTTCACCCAGCCGTTCGCGATCCTGATCCTGACGGCCATCGGTGTGATTGTTTCGGCAAGAAAAAGCCGCCGCGGGGTAGGCTGGCAGATTGCATTGGGTTTTATGCTGGCATTCATCTACATCCTTTTCTTTTTGTTATCCAAGGGTGTGGCCGAGGCGGGCACGATCAATACGCTTTTTGCGGTGTGGCTGCCCAATATCGTATTTGCGCTGATCGGAGTGCTGCTTTATAAAACATTACCGAGGTAAATATGCTGTCATCCTCTTCCGTTCGTTCGTACCTTCATTTGCATTTCCTGGTGATGATCTGGGGCTTCACGGCCATTGTGGGGCTGATGGTGACGATTTCGCCGGTTGCATTGGTGTTTTACCGGACGCTCTTCGCGGCAATCGGTCTGGGCATTGTGATATTGTCATTTAAAAAGAGTTTTGCCGCGGCCGGCCGCGATCTGGTCAAAATGCTGGCGGTGGGTTTTGTGCTTTCTGCGCATTGGATGTTGTTTTTTGCATCGGCGCGGGTTTCTACGGCTTCGGTTTGCCTGGCGGGGATGGCCACTACTTCGCTCTGGACGAGCCTTTTGGAGCCATTGGTGCATAAAAGAAAAGTAAGCCCGCTTGAAGTAGGGCTGGGTATCCTGGCATTTGCAGGTTTGTATGTGGTATTTAAATTCGAATTTGACCACGCATTGGGCCTGACGCTCGCTGTGGCCTCTGCGGTGCTCGCAGCGACATTTACGGTTGCTAACAGCCGTCTCGTGCAGCGCATTGATGCCTGGGTGATCACTTTTTACGAAATGCTGGGCGCTACATTGTTTTCGCTGCTGTTTCTGGGGATTTCAGAAGCCAAAAACTGGAACAGCGGCGCGCCATTTATCCCGGCACCGGGCGACTGGATCTGGATATTGTTCCTCGCATTCATATGTACGGTGTATGCGAGCACGATGGCGACGCAGCTCATGAAGCAATTTTCAGCCTACCTCATTAACCTGACTATCAATCTCGAACCGGTTTACGGCATTGCGCTGGCCTTCTTTATTTTTGGTGAAAAAGAGCGGATGACGCAGGGCTTTTACATGGGCACGCTGCTCATTTTGCTGGCGGTGCTGCTTTACCCCTTGCTCACCACCACCGTAATGAAGAAGAACAACCGTAAGATAATTGAGGCCGGTAAATAGGTCATATTGATCTGCCAGTGGGCAAGAAGGGGAGCTTATTAACTTATTACTGCTATTTTTGTCGATTCAACCAACAGGGTGACATATGAATCCAGCTCGTTTACTTTTAGTTATACCATGCTACAATGAAGAAGCGATCTTGTACCGGACGTATGCTAAATTAAACACCTACTACAACGGCATCAAGGAGCAGGGCCTCATTGCAGAGGACAGCCGCATTTGTCTTGTAAATGATGGTAGCCGGGACAAGACCTGGTCGATCATCGAGGACATTTGCAGCAAGGATTCCAACATCATTGGCGTCGGGCTTTCCCGGAATTTCGGTCACCAGAGCGCCATTATGGCCGGTTTGGAACAGCATGTCAACGATTTCGACTGTTTCATCACCATCGACGCCGACTTGCAGGACGATATCAATGCCATTACCGCCATGATCGAGAAGCACCGCGAGGGTGCGATGGTCGTGTACGGCGTTCGTTCCGATCGCAGCTCCGATACCTGGTTCAAGCGGGTCACAGCAGAAGGGTTTTATGTATTAATGCAAAAAATGGGCGTTCCGGTGGTGTTCAATCACGCCGATTTCCGTTTGATGGATCAGCGTGTACTGAAAGAACTCGGTAACTTCCGCGAGATAAATATGTTCCTCCGCGGCGTTGTGCCGCTGATCGGATTTAAAAATGAAAAGGTATTTTACAGCCGTCTTGAACGAGAGGCAGGCGAAACCAAATACCCGCTCAGCAAAATGCTGCTCTTCGCGTGGAACGGCATTACCTCGTTTTCGACGTTCCCGATGCGGCTGGTGCTGTATTTCGGATTTGTCAATTTCTTTATTGCGATGCTGATCGTGATTTACATTCTTTCCTCGTACATCATTGGCCACACGGTGCCGGGGTGGACGTCGACCATGCTGCCGCTTACGTTTTTC
>CAMLNK010000325.1 GCA_946481035.1 uncultured Dyadobacter sp.
AAACCGAGGTTAATCAGCGGCCGGTCCATTTTCCGGCCCAGTATCGAGGTCCACGCCATTCCCGGGCGGGATGCGCACGCGCCCTGCGCGATGGACGTACCATAAATGACGATCGGCTTATCCGGCCGCACAACCAGCGGCGTAAACTCGGTGCCCTGCGGCGTCCCGATTTCCAGCCATTTAACACTATTATAGAGCGGCAAATACAACCGGTATTCCCGTCCGTGCTTGTGGTAATTATCGTTCGGAGCCAGGTTTCTGAAATCGTAAGTAATCGTATCTCCAAATGCATATTTCCCCGCACACCAGCGCCAGTCGCCATCGTTGCTTACCGCATAGAGGTCCACGCCACTTACGCCCGTCGCGGGCATATGCGGGAGCGCGTGCTTGCCCCCTACCGCGTAACGAACCTTAATTTCAGGAGAATTCGCGCGGAACCGGATCATCAGCCCCGCCGACTGGTTGGACAGATTCCACACCACATCGCGTACCTGTTTTTCTGCCCGCGCCGGTAACCTGTCATACGGATTTTTCAGCTCTTTCGGCCACGCCTGCCCCTCCACGACGGGCGAAGCGGCGGTTTGAGGATTCCACCAAACATACTGGCTATTCTGCGCCAACACCTGAATGCTCAGCAACAGGCCCAGGCACACACTTGAAATTGATCTGGAAAACATAATAAAAACGGACACCGATGTATCGCTACAAAAGTGTCCGTTCGGCTATTTCTCCCGTTTTGGAAAAGATTATTTCACGATCACGCCATCGGCAACAAACGTCAGCTCGTCTTTCGGCTCAGTGATTTTCGCTATTTCCTCCTTACTCTTCCCCGCATCCTGCGCATAGTGCTTTAAATGCTCCACCGGCACCGTCGTTTTCTTCGCTTCTCCTTCAAAAACCACCGTTTTACCGGTAATGTCTTTGGGGACGAAAAACGCATAATCCTTGAAAACCACCCGCATTGTCTCACCATTATCGAGGTTCACCTTCATCCAGCAGCCCTTCACCTGGCACACCGATTCAACAGTGCCCGTCACCTTCGCCTGTATCTCGCTCTTATCGCCCATTTTCGCCGGAAGCTCCGCAGCCGCCATTGCCTTTTTATCATCGATCTGCTTCCCGAAGTTGCTTTGGGCATTGGCGAAGGTTACTATTAATGTCAGCAGCAGTATTGAAAGTAGTTTTTTCATTGTGTTAATGGTTAAAAGTGTGTCAGGAAATCTCTTGAATTCAAAATAGCTGTGTTTTTAAACGGATTAAGTACCAATAGATCATCATCCCCCGTGATAATGCACGCCGCGTTGCTCAATGCCGCCAATTCCAAAAACTTATTATCCTTTGGGTCACGGCACAATTCTATTTTTTCCTCTGGCTCAGGCCACATTTCAAACTGACTGTCCAAAAAATCCAAAACGTGAACCCTCTTTTCGAAGGAGACATATCTATCGAATTTGCTTCTCAGGAAAACATCGGCCAACTCTCTCTTCATTGCGTGAGTTGTGATGACTTTCCCAATGTCCATTGCTCTTGTGAGGGAAAGCCCGGTAGTGGTGCTCCCTTCAAGCAAAAATGCGCTGATTAATGTATTTGTGTCAAAAATGAATCTGCTAATCGCCATTCAAAAGACTTTCAAGTTTATCGTGTGTGAGTCCATTCTGCCGGGCTTCCTCCCGCACACCATCCAGAAGTTGAAAAAAGTTTTCCCGTTCTGCCTGACGTATTTTCTCAAAGATCTGGTTTTCAAGATCTTTTTCAAGTCTTTCCCTAAACTGCCTGGGCGCATTGCGCCATGCTCGAGCCAACTCGTCATTTACTTCCAAAACAATCCGTTCCATATCGATAAGCGAATGATCAACTTAAAGTTAACACCTCCTGCAATACAATCAAAACCACCCTATTCCAACACCTCCACCCAACCCTTGCAATGATTACCCTGCGGCGTGTCGACGACGTAGAGGTAGGTACCGTTGGCAATGCCTTTCCCCCAATTATTTTTATAATCCACTGATTTAAAGATGGATTTCCCCCACCGATTGAAAACTTCCAGCGAGGATGAAGCGACGGGCACGATAAAAAAATCGTTCTTCCCGTCGCCATTCGGGGTGATGACGTTGCTTAATGTAAATGCAGGCTCGGCGCTGATTTTTTTAGTAGCCGTTAGCGAGCAGCCGGCCGCATTATAGGCAGTTAGCGTGATGGTATATTCCCCAGGAACCTCGTAAATGTAATTCTTCACCTCCGGGCCGGTCATAGGGTTACCGGTGCCCATGTTCCATTCGTAGCGCTGTGCCTTACCGGTTTTATTGGTTAATGAATAGGTAAATGGCTCATTACAAGCCCCGCCAGACTGCACAACGTCGAAATCAGGCGCGTAGGACTGGTCGACTTTCACCGTAATCTCGCGGACGGGGCGACAGCCGTCCTCGTACAATCCTTCGATAATATAGGTTGTCGTCTGTGTCGGCTTCACAGTCACCGATTTCCCGATTGTTTCTTGCAGGCCGGTTGTCGCGTGCCATTTGTATTGCGGAGCACTTCCCGAGACGGTCAGCGTTACGGTCGCGCCCTGGCATACCTCCGTGTCGGGCATATCCACGAAGTCCGTCTTTTTCTCAACGGCTAATTTTACCTTTTCAGTTACTTTGCAGCCTGCCGTATTACTGATTTCAACCGAATATTCCATTGTTTCCTTCACCGTCGCTACGGGCGTGGCAATGTTGGCATTATCCAGCCCGGCGACGGGCGACCATTTGTATTGCGTACCGCCGCTGGCGCTCAGTTTCACGGCACTGTTTTCGCAAACCGTCGTGTCTCCCGTTACTTTCGTGGCCAAAGTTTCGACAATAACCTTCTTTTGCGCCACATCCATTCGCTTGCAGCTCAGCCGGTTGTAGGCAGTGAGCGTTACGGTATATTCGCCCGGCTTGGTAAATTCATATTCCGATTGCCCCTCATCCCTGGAAATCGTATTCCCATTCACCTCCCAGATATAATCGACTCCGCCTTCGCTCGTATTTACGAACGTGAGTTCCAGCGGCGCACACCCGCGCAGTACGTCTTTGGTTTGCCCCCGATAAACATCGAAATCCGCCTTTAACCGATCAATATCAATCTTGAATGCTGCATTGTTACAGTTATCGCTATTATTTGTTTCCGACCAGGCTTGTGGTGTTGTAGGAAAATGGCTGCCTCCGCAGGCGCAGGTGGCGTGGTAAATCATCCCGTTTTTATCAAACCGGCTGGTTCCGCCATCCACGTGATCGCCTTGCAGGCGCGGGTCACGCGCGAGGCTTCCAAAAAAGGTCGCGTACAGCAACGATTTTGCACCCTGTTCCAGAATGGCAATGTAAAAGTTATTTCCGTTTGTCGTCGGTTGAATGGCGTCGTCGGTGACGGGCATGCCGGTGGTACTGCTGGCCTCATTGTTATTGGTGCTGCTATTGACACTTCCCCCCCAACCGGCGAGGTAAATGTTCCCGCATTCGCTCACCAGAAATGCCGTTGGCGAAATGTCCGGCGTACCACGGCCGGAACCGATAATGGTTGAGAACAGGGTTTGGGTCAATGAAGCATTCAATGCGTGGATGAACTGCCCGCTTTTTGCATTCTGGTACACACCCTGGCTGACCGGATAACTGCCCATCGTAAGGCCGTAAACATACACCTGGTTACCCTGATCGATGTCCAGCAGATAAGCGCCATCCTCTTTATCAGTCCCAATATAGGTCAATGCCGATAGTTGATCGTTCACAAAACGTGCCACGAAGCCGTCCTCCGTTCCTTTCAATGCGGATTGATAAACCCCAGTCTTGGTCTGCAAATTGCCGCTTTGGGATATCCCTGCCACGTATACTTCGCCATTGAGGGCTACTTTCAGGGAATATGCCGCGTCCCATTTGTCGCCGCCCAGGTAGGTCGACCACAGCAGCTGGTCCAGCCCGGCAGACAATTTCAATACCACACCGTCCTGGCCGCCGGCAAGCTTATTTTGTGCAGGATTTTTCAGCGGAAAATTAGCTGAATTGGTGGACGATACCACATACACCTGGTCGTTTTTATCTACCCCTATTTCACCCCGAAAACTGTCCCCGTAATTCCGGATCGTCACATTCTCGGTCATACTCACGCCGTCGTTGCCGCTACCGCCTGCAAAAGTAGAACCCGTAAGCTGGTTGCCCGCGGCATTGAGTTTGGAAACAAATAGATCGCTTCCATTCGTCATCCCAATTCCCGAAATCGGCTCTACGCCCGTTCCGCCGCCAAAAACGCGCTGAAAAGCATTACTTCCGGTTGGAAAATTTTTGGAGGAAGTCGTCCCCAGAATCAAAAGCTCTTTACGGCTATTCACGATCAGGCTCGCGGGAACGTCGCCGTCATTACCTCCCAGAAAAGTCGCATAGAGCAGTTCAGAACCGTCGGGATTGAATTTCATAACCGATACATCGACCAACCCACCAAATTTAACCTGAAAAGCCCCGGCTGTCGCGGGGAAATTGGTACCGAACACCGTGCCGCCGGAGTAGAGGTTACCCTCATCGTCATACGTCGCGGTATGGCCCCAGTTGTCGGCGACCGAGCCCGAGTAGGTCGAAAAAATCAGTTCCGGGTCGATCGTGAGGGGTAATGCTTTATTATAGCTTGCCGAGAGTTCAAAACGCGCGGTATTGTCGGCAGACAGGCGAAATGCGGAGGGTATCTCCATAAAACGGGCATTACCAAGCGACTGGAACGAATAGGGCTGCGCTTCCTTGATCTCCCCTACCGAGGTCCCGATCACAATCTGCCCCGATTCATTCAGAGACACCTTGTCCGCTCCTTTATATTGAAAACTAATCTGCGAAGCATCCGCGCCGGGCTTGACGATAAATTCGTATTTCAGCTTGGCCTGGTTAAGGTAAATGCGCAGGTCGATGTCTGGGTAAATGTTTTCATAAATAACTTCCTCAAAACCCTTTGCACCGCTTGCCCATGCATTGGCATCATTTCCCAGAAAGTAATTATAATGCCCCTTTCCTTCCTTCAATGGCTTATATCGCACATTCGGAGACGCATTCAGGAACGACACTTCCACCCCGTGGGCGCGCAAGCCCGGCGCGCTTATATCCTCCCTCGCACCCGACGCGTGGTTATGCCCCTTCGCGTGCATGGCGGAGACTTTCGCGCCATCATACAATACGTAAAGCAGTGAATGCGATTTCAAAAACAGGAAACCGCCGGGAATTGCGGCGCGGAAACGGATCTCTTTGTCCCATTGCCCCTTGTTTTCGATAAAATAGGCCGAAGCAGCCCGGGAATGGTCGGCTGTGCGGACGATGATCAGAAACGATATGAAGAGAAATCGTAGAGTTTTCTGCATAGTCCGCGCGACAAGTTTTTCCTATTTGAACGCAGAAACCGAAATGATATTTTCACAAAAATCGTATTCCTGCTGCACATTTGAGCCCAGTAAAACCAACTGGTTCTGCGTATTAGCCATTACTTGATCCAGGTACCAATTGATGCCCTGCACATCCAGATTTGTCGTTGGCTCATCGAGAAAAACCACTGGCACATCCGAAAGGAACGCCAGTCCGAGCTTCACACGCTGTTTCATCCCCGACGAAAAATGGCGGATAATTTTCCCGCTGGCGTGCGGAAGTTGTATAAAATCTTCAAAATCCTTC
>CAMLNK010000326.1 GCA_946481035.1 uncultured Dyadobacter sp.
GTTGTATTCTACCAAAGCCGCCAATTTTCACTTCTGGATCGGTACGCTGGGTATCATTTTCTATACCATTCCCATGTATTGGGCCGGTTGGGTACAGAGCTCGATGTGGAAGGAGTTTACACAGGAAGGTCTTTTGAAATATCCCAACTTCCTTGAAACCGTAACAGCCCTCAAACCACTGTATTTCCTTCGCGGCGTAGGCGGCTCGTTGTACCTGATCGGTTTTGTAGTGATGATTTACAACCTCTGGATGACGGCCCTGAAAGGCAAGCTCGTTGCGACCGAAACGGCCAAAGCCATGCCGCTGAACGCAATCTGGCATGCAGAAAAAAGCGAATACTGGCACCGTCGCCTGATGGAACGCAAACCTTTGGCATTGACCATATTCTCCCTCGTAGCCGTTGCTATCGGCGGGATGATCGAGATGATCCCGACGTTCCTGGTCGAATCCAATGTGCCTACCATTGCCAGCGTGAAACCTTACACACCGCTGGAATTGCAGGGCCGCGATATTTACGTCCGCGAGGGCTGCTACGTGTGCCATACGCAGATGATCCGTCCGTTCAGGTCCGAGATCGAACGGTTTGGGGAATATTCCAAATCGGGTGAGTTTGTATATGACCACCCGCACCAATGGGGCTCCAAACGCACCGGGCCGGATTTGCAGCGCGTAGGTGGCAAGTACCCTGATTCCTGGCATTACAACCACATGGAAGACCCTACCAGTATGTCGCCCGGCTCCATTATGCCGCGTTACGGCTGGCTGCTCGAAAACGACCTCGATACCACCACTACCATGGCGAAAATCAAAGCCATGCAAACGCTGGGCGTGCCTTATGAAAAAGGTTATGAGCACCAGGCCAATGCAGATCTCGTGAAGCAGGAAAAGGAAATTCAGGAGCGCCTGAAACAAAGTGGCATCAAAACGGCGGCGAATAAAGAGATCATCGCGCTGATCGCCTACATGCAACGGCTTGGGACTGATATTAAAAAATGATCGAATGACTGAATGACTGAATGATTGAATAGTCGAATGATTGAAAGACCGGGCACTTGCAAAGTTTCGAACTCGATCAGTCCATTCATAATCCATACTTATTCAGTCATTCAATCATTCAATCATTCAAAATTAAACTTCATATGAAATTCCGCAATTACCTCGAAACCATAGCCGGTGTGGGCATTTACCCGCTCATTTCGCTCCTGATATTCTTCGTTTTCTTCGTCGGCCTGCTCATTTATGTGTGGGGGCTGGATAAAAGGAAGCTCGACAAAATGCGCAGCATTCCGCTGAACGACGGCGTTGCGCAAAAGACGTTGCTATCGTTGTTTTTGCTCGGATGTATTGCATTGCCCGCATCCGCGCAGGAGGCAACCGATAAGGTACGCGCCATCACCGGGCTGGACCTGATTCTTTACGTGCTGCTCGGAGCACTGGTTTTTATTATCATCCAGCTGGGAATTCTGCTGGTCTCGGCTATGAGTGTACTCAATAAAACGGCCCACGCTTCCAACCAGGAGCCTACCCATGTTTTCAGTGCGCACTGGTGGAAGAAGTTCAGGGGTATCAGCGTGGCTTTGAAGGATGAAAAAGACATCCTGATCGACGGTCACGATTATGACGGTATCCAGGAGCTCGACAACCGCATGCCTCCCTGGCTGCAATTTCTTTTCTATACTACGATTTTCATTGCCGTGGTTTATTCGGCGTACTATTTCAGCGGCCTGGGCGACCTGCAAATCGCGGAGCTCGACAAGGAAATAGCCATCGCCGAGGCCGAGAAAAAGGCTTATATGGAAAAAGTGGGCGCCAGCATGGACGAAAACTCCGTAACGCTGCTCACCGATCAGGCCGGTGTGGACGCGGGAATGAAGATATTCCAGGAGAAATGTACCGCCTGCCATGGTACCGAAGGCGGCGGCGCAGTGGGCCCCAACCTCACCGACGAGTACTGGCTGCACGGCGGGGGCATTCACAATGTGTTTAAAGTGATCAAATACGGTGTGCCAGAAAAGGGAATGATCTCCTGGGAGAAACAGCTCTCTCCTACCGATATCCAAAAGGTAGCGAGCTTCGTACTCTCGCTCAAAGGCACCAAACCGGCCAATGCGAAGGAGCCGCAGGGAGAACTGCAAGCAACTTCGGCTGTCGGCGATCGGCTGTCGGCTGTTGAGTAGGACGTCGGCAATCGGCGGTCGGCGGTCGGCGGTCGGCGGTCGGCGGTCGGCGGTCGGCGGTCGGCGGTCGGCAATGAGCCATTAATAATTAAAGTTCCAATGGACAACGCAACTACTAACGATTCAAATAAGGGTTTGCAAAAGCAGAAAGCCGAAGGCCGACAGCCGAAAGCCGAAAGCCCCCTCTACCCCCAGCGCCCCGCCGGAAAATGGCATAACCGCCGTGTGGCGTTCAGCATTGCCATTATTGCATTGCTGTTCGTGACGCCGTTCGTCCGGATCGGCGGGCAGCCGCTGGTATTATTGAATGTGATTGAAAGGAAAATCATCCTTTTCGGCATCTTCATCGGGCCACAGGATTACTGGCTCTTCGGGCTTACAATGCTCTCGTTTTTTGTATTTATCGTGTTGTTCACGACCGTTTTCGGGCGGTTATGGTGCGGCTGGGCCTGCCCGCAGACGGTTTTTATGGAAATGGTTTTCCGCAAAATCGAATATGCGATTGAGGGTGACGCCGGGAAACAAAAACTGCTCGACAAAGCCCCCTGGACAACGGACAAAATCCTGAAAAAGGGTTTAAAATACACCCTATTCCTGGTAGTTTCCTTTGCCATCGCCAACCTGCTCCTGGCCTACGTGCTGGGTACCGACGCGCTTTACAAGATCATTTCCGAGCCTATCGAAGACCATATCGGGCTATTTTCCGGCATTATCATATTCACGGCGGTATTCTACTGGAACTTCGCGTGGCTGCGCGAGCAGGCTTGCACGGTGGTGTGCCCATACGGCCGCCTGCAAAGCGTACTGCTCGACCGCAACTCCATCAACGTCGCCTACGACCACGAGCGCGGCGAGCCGAGGGGCAAGCTGCATAAGGGAACCGACCGCACCGAGGGCGATTGCGTCAGTTGTTTTCAATGTGTAGCCGTGTGCCCTACCGGCATCGATATCCGTAATGGTACGCAAATGGAGTGCGTGAACTGCACCGCATGCATTGACGCGTGCGATGCGATCATGGACAAAGTCGGGTTCGACCGGGGTTTGATCCGCTACACTTCTGAAAATGCGATTGTGAAAAAGACCGCGAAAGTGATTACACCCCGGACGTGGGGCTATGCAGCTGTACTCGTGCTGCTCTGGTCGGCATTGGGCTTTGTGGTGGCCACCCGCACCGATACACAAACGACGCTGTTCCGTGCGCCGGGCAGCCGCTACATCGAGAACAGCGACGGAACGATCAGTAACCTGTATACTTTTAAGATATTCAATAAAACGAACCGCGTCATCAGACCCTCCCTCCACCTCGACACCCCGCACGGAAGGCTTCTCTTCGCCGGATCTCCTGATCTGACGCTGGAAGCCGCGGGGATGTCCGAGGGAACGGTATTCGTCATTATCCCGAAAGCTGAATTAAAAAACCGCAAAACGATATTGAAACTGTCGGTTTCGCAGGGCAACCAGCAGCTGGAAACCTTCGAAACTACCTTCATTGCGCCGGAAGAATAATGTATTAACCTATTTTTCAAAACACTATGAAAATCAATTGGAAAGCGCTCATTGCAGCTGTTTACGTGAGTTTTGTGTGGATGATATTGCTGCTGGTCGGAATGAGCGCCGGGCAGAAAATCGACCTGGTGACAGACCATTACTATGAGGAAGAGTTGAAATTCCAGGGGAAAATCGACAAGGCTAAGCGCGCAGCCGCATTACCACAGCCGCTATCCTGGCAGATCACTGAAAGCGCTTTGCAAATCAAATACCCTTCCGCCTTCGCCGATTCGGGCATTTCGGGCCAGATCCGTATGTACTGCCCTTCGGACAATCGCAACGACCGCCATTTCCCGGTCTTTTCGAAGAATAACGGGCAAACCGTCGCATTGTCACAAATCCCGGCAGGGCGTTACAAAATCCAGGTCGACTGGAAGAGCGGAAACGAAACCTACTGGAACGAGGGTGTGGTGGTGGTCGGCAGCAGTAACCTTTGAGCTATGATTACCGTCCTGCCTTACCTCGCTATTTCGATGGGGCTGATCAGCAGCTTCCATTGCGTGGGCATGTGCGGGCCTATCGCGCTCGCATTACCTGTGCACAAGGGCACGCGTGCGCAACAGCTCGCGGGTGTGCTCGCCTATAATGCGGGTCGTGCGCTTGCCTACGCGATGTTTGGAATGGTAATAGGAATATTGGGCGCTTCCCTGGCGTGGCTGGGGGTGCTCCGGTACGCTTCCATCGCGATCGGAGCCGTAATGCTGGGTTATGTGTTCTGCCCCTCGGGGTTGGAGCAGCGGCTGCATATGCCATTGTTTTGGCAAAAAACAATGGGCCGTTTGAAGCAAAATATGGGTTTGTATCTCAAAAGAAAGGATTTACCGGGTATGCTGCTGCTCGGCATGCTCAATGGCGCCATCCCCTGCGGCATGGTGTATATGGCGCTAGTGAGTTCGGTCGCAACGGGCAGTGCCTGGGGCGGCGGCCTGTTTATGGCGCTTTTCGGGCTGGGTACCATGCCTGCCATGCTTGCGTTAGGCATTGCAAAGCAGCAATTCACCCCCGCATTAAGGACCCGCATTCGTAAAATCACTCCGATACTGGTCGCTATTGCGGGCATCTGGCTCGTCGCACGCGGGATAATGACTACCTACCCCGATCATTCAAAACCGGCAGCAGGCATTACAATCTGCCGCTAAACCACTTGAATGGTTCGGACGCATGGCTTACCTTGTCGTATGAAAACTTACAAAGCTATCATCCAGCTCACTTCGGACGATACCAAGGCCCATCGCAGCATGATCCGCCAAATCGGCAACCTGCGGGCGCATTTGGGCAATACGGTAGATGTCCGGGTTGTATGCCACGGCGCGTCGCTTCCGTTTTGCGTTCTGGCCGAAAATCCATTCACCAGTGAAATCCAGGCATTGCTGAACCAGCACGTCACCATCGCTGCGTGCCGCAATATGCTGGCGTCTAATGACGTAAATGCAGACCAGTTGATAGACGGCATCGAGGTTATCCCCTCCGGCATTGCCGAGCTTGTGATCCTTCAACAGGAAGGTTGGAGCTACGTCAAGGCCGGTTAGAAGTCTGTTTTCAGCATGATCAAAGTCATGTTTTTCCCTTCCGGTCCTGGGTAGTTTTGATCAATTATCTACATCAAAACTTTGACCATGGACAAGGACCTGCTCTTCAAATATAACATTCCGGGACCGCGCTACACCAGCTACCCTACCGTTCCCTACTGGCAGAAAACACCTCCTGCCATTGGCAAATGGAAAGAGCTGGTGCAGGATGCATTCACGGTATCTAATCAGAAAGAAGGCATCAGCCTGTACATTCACCTGCCTTTCTGCGAGAGCCTTTGTACCTATTGCGGCTGCAACACGCGCATTACGATCAATCACGCGGTTGAAAACAAATATATCCAGGCTGTTTTGCGGGAATGGAAAATGTATTCTGAGCTATTCGGAGCGGAAAAGC
>CAMLNK010000327.1 GCA_946481035.1 uncultured Dyadobacter sp.
TCCATGGTTATTTTCAGCTCCATGGCATTTGTTTCACCTTCAAATCCACCTAAAAAAATGCTGCGCCACGTTGTTCTTTTCAAATTCAAAGATTCTGCAACACCAGCGCAAGTGAAGGAAGTGGAAGACGCTTTCCGCAAGCTCCCTTCGAAAATCAAAGAGGTGAAAGGATTTGAATGGGGTACCAACAACAGCCCCGAAGGATTGGCACAAGGCTTCACACACGTGTTTTTCGTGAGCTTCGACAGCGAAGCCGGACGTGAAGTGTACCTGCCGCACCCGGAGCACAAAGCATTTGTAAAAGTCCTGGAACCACACCTGGACAAAGTATTGGTTGTTGACTACTGGACACAAGAATGAACCGCATTGTAAGTCTTTTTCAGAATTTTAATAAAAACACCGACGGCCAGGGCCTGCTGAACGTGTATTTCACGGCTGGTTTCCCGGAGTTGAACGACACCACCCGTGTATTGCGCGCATTGCAGGATGGCGGCGCGGACCTGGTGGAGATAGGAATGCCTTATTCCGACCCTGTGGCCGACGGCGAGACCATCCAGCAAAGCAATGACCGCGCGCTGGAAAACGGCATGTCCGTACGCATTTTGTTCGATCAGCTGCGAGGTATGCGGGAGACGATCAAAGTGCCGGTGCTGCTTATGGGTTATATCAACCCGGTATTGCAATATGGTATCGAGGAGTTTTGTGCCAAATGCGCCGAAGTAGGCGTGGACGGGCTCATTCTTCCCGATATGCCGATGGACGTGTATCTGGATGAATACAAATCCGTATTCGACGCGCACGGTTTGCTGAATATCTTCCTGGTAACACCGCAAACTTCGGAAGCGCGCATTCGCCAGATCGACGAGGTGAGCGAGGGTTTTATCTACACCGTTTCCTCGGCCAGCGTTACCGGCTCGAAATCCGGCGTGAGCGGCGATATGGAAGCGTACTTCGAAAAACTCGACGCGTTGAACCTCCGCAATCCGCGACTGATCGGTTTTGGTATCAAAGATCACGACACGTTCGTGAAAGCTTCGAGTCACGCCGCCGGTGCGATCATCGGAAGCGCATTCATCCGCGTGTTGCAACAGAGTACCGACCTTGAAAATGATATTAAGGCGTTTGTAAGAGAGGTAAAAAATTCTTCGGAGGCAATTCCGGCATAAATTCGCCGCGGAGCGGCCGATTTTATTTTTCTTCAGGCATCAATTTTGTACAAACAATCCGGTCCCGGGTTGTTTGTTTTTTTATATACCAATGCTGCCTATGAAAACCGCTATTTCGCTTCTCATCCTCCTCATATGCAGCGTATATACGCCTGTATCCGCACAATTCAATTTTGATCTCGAAGGCGGGCTGATATTAGGCACCAGTTACAATAAAGTACAAATTCCGAGCGGAAGCGGAACGCGCGTGAATCTTCCAGAGCAGCTCGATCTGGATCGGAGTGC
The DNA here is from genome assembly GCA_946481035.1 of uncultured Dyadobacter sp. The sequence goes on from CAMLNK010000327.1 coordinate 1,452, forward strand.
GTTTTATCGCATTCGTGCGGGTTACCGGATTGGTAACCGCCACAACATCTCGGCATTGTTCGCGCCGCTGACGATTCACTACCGCGGGGCGCTCTCGCAGAACACCAATTTCAACGACGCCAAGTTCCTCCCCGGCCAGCCGCTCAATGTCGACTACCGGTTCAACTCGTACCGGCTTACCTATCGCTACGATTTTTTTGCGAATGGGAAGTGGAGGGTAGGGGCGGGGCTCACCGCCAAGATCCGCGACGCCGACATCCGGTTCAAGAGCGAGTATGCCGATACGCATTACGACAACCTGGGTTTTGTTCCCCTCATTAATTTCTATGCCTCGTGGAAACCCGCTTATCATTGGGCTGTCATCCTCGAAGGCGATGCGCTGGCTGCAAAGCAGGGACGTGCCGAGGACATCTTCGGTGGTATTGCTTACAACTTCAACAATACGATCGCGATCAAGCTCGGGTGCCGCATGCTCGAAGGCGGAGCGGATAATGACAAGATTTACAATTTCAACTGGATCAACTACGCTTCGGCCGGTTTGTTGATTACGCTCTGACGGCCAACCGATGATTATCGGCGCAACGGCGCCCGGTGTGCGACGCTCTACGTAGCGACGCCCGACGTAGCGACGCCCGGTGTCACAATGCTGGGATTTCCTGATATTTTATGGGTAAAACCGCAGGAAATCGCTATATTTCTTTGTTTTTAGAAACCGGTTTCCGGTGTGTATGCGCATTCGTAATTTTTGAATGCCGGAGGCGTTATAAAAACTTCACAGTTATACCTAGACCACTATGGCTCCTTTCACTACCTCAATGGAAGGCCTGTTGCTACGCATTCAGGAATACCGTCAGAAATATTACCAGAATCAGTTACTCAAAGGCGCGATCTTTTCGGTCGGGCTCCTGCTGACTGTCTTTTTGTTTTTCAATACGATAGAATATTTCGGGCGGTTCAGCTCGGTGGTGCGCGGGATGCTGTTTTTCGGCTTCCTGGCGGTGCTGGTGTTTTCGTTTGTGCAATGGGTTATCCAGCCATTGATCCACTTGTACGGATTAAGAAAACCGCTTTCCGACGAGCAGGCCGCATTGCAGATCGGGCAATATTTTCCGGAGGTGGGTGATAAGCTCGTGAATACATTGCAGCTCCGAAATCTCACCGGCACACAATCCGACCTGATCGATGCGAGTATCCGGCAGAAATCGAGCCAGTTGCTCATCGTCCGCTTTTCGGATGCCATTCGTTTTAATGAGAATAAAAAAAGGCTGAAATATGCGGTATACCCGCTCGCTGCCATTGCGGTGATTCTGCTTTTCAACCCTTCCTTTTTCTCTTCGAGTTCGGACCGCATTATCCATTTCCAGAAAAACTACACCTATGCCCCGTTCTCTTTCGAACTGCAAAACAAAAGTCTGAAAGCGTTTCGGAATGAGGATTTTACATTAAACCTCACCTTGAAAGGCGAGGCTATACCGTCTGCCGTTTACCTGGTGCAGAATGGTACCCGCTTCAAACTCACCCAGCAAAGCGCCAAGGATTTTTCCTACACATTTAAAAACCTCCAGCGCGACGTCGTATTCTCTTTCGACGCCGCGGGTTATGCTTCCGACGAATACCGCATTGTAGTAAGTGAACGGCCGTCACTCCTGTCGTTTGATGTAAACCTGCATTATCCCGCGTATTTGAATAAACCTTCGGAAGGCTTGAATAATGTAGGGAACCTCTCGGTGCCGGAAGGCACGACAGTCGAGTGGAATTTCAATACTTCTTCCACGAAAGCATTAGCCATTAAATTCGAGAACGACTCGGCATTGTACACTGCGAAAGAAAGTAATGGAGATCATTTCGAAATCCGCAAAACGGTTCGGAAATCGGCTCAATACCAGGTGAATCTGAAAAATGACCAGACGACGAATTCGGACAAGATCGGCTATTTTATCAATGTCATTCCGGACAAATACCCGGTCATGAATCTCGAAAATTTCCAGGATACGACATTGTATAACTACCTCGTGCTCGGCGGCTCGATCAGCGACGATTACGGATTTTCACAGCTAAGAATGTTCTATTCAGTGAAAAGAGCGAATGAGGATAAGCCGGCAGCACCGAAGAGCATTCCTATTCCATTTAACAAAACTGTCAATACCCAAAGCTTCTTCTTCCAATGGTATGTAGACAGCCTCAAACTCGCGCCGGGCGACAAGATCGAGTACTATGCCCAGGTTTGGGACAATGACGGCGTAAATGGCGCGAAAAGCGCCCGTTCGCGCTCGATACAGTTCACCGTTCCGTCCAAAGATCAGCTGGAAGCCGAGGTGCGCAAATCGGAGCAGGAAACGGAGAATCAAATGCAGTCGGCAATGAAAAAGGCGCAGAGTCTGCAAAAGGATATTGAGAATTTAGACAATAGGCTAAAAAGCAATAAGGAACTCGATTTCAAAGAGCAGAAGCAGATCGAGGAAGTACTTCGGAAGCGCGAGGAGCTGATGAAGGAATTGGAGGCATTGAAAGAAAAGCATCAGGACGCCAATGAAAAGGCGCGGCAGTTCAACCAGCAAAGCCCCGAATTGCAGGCCAAAATTGAGCAGTTGCAGAAACTGATGAACGATTTGATGGACGAGGATACCGAGAAGCTGTATAAGGAGCTGAAAAAGCTTTTGGAACAAAAACAGAGCGAACGGATGTCGACCATGCTCGAAAAACTCCGCAACAAGGAAAATAACCTCGAAAAAGAACTGGAACGGACCATGAAGCTCTTCAAGCAAATGCAGATGGAGCAGAAAATGGAAAACCTCGCCGAAAAACTGAACGATTTGGCCGATAAGGAGGAAGATCTTTCAGAGAAATCGGAGCAAAACGACAAGAACAAGAACTCAGAGGATAAGCAGGGCAAGAATGAAGACCTGAAAAAAGAGCAGGAGAAAATCCAGGACAACTTCAAAAAAGCCCAGGAAAACAGCAAGGAGATCGAAGAAATGAGCAAAGAGCTGGAACAGGAGCTCGATATGCAGAAAGAGGAGCAAAAAAACGCCTCTGAGCAAATGGAACAGAGCAAGCAGCAGCTCGACAAGCAACAGAACCAGAAAGCGTCTCAGTCGCAAAAAAATGCGGCAAAATCGATGAAGAAAATGGCGCAGTCGATGCAGGAACAAATGGAGTCGGCGGAAATGGAGCAAATGCAGGAAAATCTCGATGCATTGCGCGACATTCTGGAGAACCTGATCACACTGTCCTTCGACCAGGAGACCTTAATGAAAGATTTCCGCGGTGTGAGCCTGCAAGACCCGCGCTTTGTGAAACTCGGCCAGCAGCAACTGAAACTGAAAGACGACGCGAAGATCGTAGAGGACAGCCTGTACGCATTGGCGAGCCGTGTGGTGCAGATCCAGTCGTTCATCACCCGAGAACTGAACGATATGAAGTCGTACATGAACGAAAGCGTGAAGAGCATCAAGGACCGGCAGATCAACGTCGCTACCTCGAAGCAGCAATTCGCGATGACTTCCATGAACAACCTCGCATTAATGCTGAGCGACGTCTTCAACCAAATGCAGCAACAAATGGCGATGGCCATGCCAGGTTCCGGCAAAGGCAAGAAAGGTAAGCAGAAAGGCGAGCAACCCGGCATGGGCGAAATGCAGGAAAAACTGAACGGGCAGATCAAGCAGCTTGGGCAGGGTAAGGAAGGGCAGGGCAACCAGTCGGAACAGCTCGCGAGAATGGCGGCACAGCAGGCCGCGATCCGCAAGATGATCCAGGAACTGATGGAGCAGCAGAAAGGTACTAAACAAGGCCAGCAAATGGGCAAGGAGTTGCAGGACATCGCCGACAAGATGGACGAATCCGAAACCGACCTCGTGAACAAGCGCGTGACGCCCGAGCTGATCAAGCGTAACCAGGAGATCACGACGCGCCTGCTCGAATCCGAGAAAGCTATGAAAGAGCAGGACGAAGACGAGCAGCGCAAGGCACAAGCCGCGAAGCAGCTGCCTAAAAACCCGCCTGCCGCATTCGAAAAATATATCCGCGAGAAGGAGAAGCAAACCGAACTGCTTCGCACGATACCGCCTACATTCTCACCATTCTACAAACGCGAGGTAGACACCTACTTCCGTAAATACCAGGCCAAGAACTGATCACACGCCCATTTTGTTGGGCTAGGGTAGGGGATAGCG
>CAMLNK010000328.1 GCA_946481035.1 uncultured Dyadobacter sp.
GAAATTCTCATGCGCCTCGACCGCGCAGAAGCTCAAATCAATGAATTGCGGAAGTCGCGTGCGCAGACAGCGAATGAAATCAGTTCGCTTGACCAATCTATGCGCGAACTTGCCAAGTACATATTTCGTGTAGACGAACGGCAGACGCTTGTGGAAGACGCAATGGACAATCTCACAGCTTTGCAGAAATTGGTTCATGAATCCTTACTTGGAAAGGAAGACTTGGATCGGCTGTTTGAATTTACAATGCGCCGATTTGACAAAGTGGATCAGCGTTTCGACGCCATCGATCGACGATTAGACAATATGGATGTGCGTATGGGCAAAATGGATGTGCGCATGGACAACATGAACACGGACATGAACAATCGATTCGATCAGGTATCCGCGAAGTTGGCCCGAATGGATGAGCATTTTGAAGGCATCGATCTTCGGTTTGACAACATCGACAAACGGGACGGCAATCCAACTAACTCAAAATCTTAATCAACAGTAGTTTTTACAATTATTATGTTCCCATTCCGCGTAGGCCAGGGCTACGATGTTCACCAATTAGTAGAAGGCCGGCCATTTTGGCTCGGCGGCATTTTAATCCCCCATACACATGGTGCCAAAGGGCACTCCGACGCCGATGTGGTGTGCCACGTGATGTGCGACGCGCTCCTGGGCGCGGCCAATATGCGCAATATCGGTTATCATTTTTCCGACAAAGACCCGCAATGGAAGGGTGTCGACAGCAAGATCCTTTTGGCGAAAGTGCTGGAAATGATCCGTGAAAAAGGATACGAGGTCGGTAATGTGGATGTTACCATTGTATTGCAGAATCCTAAACTCAATCCGCATATTCCGGCCATGAAGAGCTGCCTGGCCGGAGTAACAGCCATTTCAGAAGAAGATATTTCAATCAAAGCGACCACCTCAGAGCATCTTGGGTTTGTGGGAAGGGAAGAGGGCATAGCGGCGCACTGTGTTGCATTGATCTATAAATCCGGGGCGCTTCCGGGTAATGCTTAGCCAACGATCCTGTTAAAAATAGATTTGCATGAAAAAAGTAGTACTGTTCCTCTCCCTTTCCATGGGCGTGACTTTCAGCGCGTGCGCCCAGCAATCATCCGCGCCACTGGCCGAACAACCGCTCGGTTTTGAAGAGTATGACCCCATTTCCACATTGAAAGTGGAAGAGCACCCGGTCAAAAAAGCCAAATTCCCGTTTATCGATGTCCATAATCACCAGTACCAGATGCCTTCACAGGACCTGAAAGCGCTCGTGAGACAAATGGACGCATTGAATATGGGCATTATGGTGAACCTCAGCGGCCGCGGCTGGTCGCAGGAATGGGCCGAAGGAACCGCTACTTTGAAAGGCTCGCTCGAAAATGTAGCCAAAAACGAGCCGAAACGCATTGCCGTTTTCACCAACCTGCAATTCAAAGGCTTTGGGGACAAAGATTGGTCGGCGAAAGCGGTGAAGCAATTGGAAGAAGATGTAAAAATGGGCGCCAAAGGCTTGAAGATCTATAAAAGCCTGGGTTTTGCGGGCATTAAGGACGACAAAGGCAACCGCGTGCCGGTAAGCGATCCGCGTTTGCAGCCGGTTTGGCAAAAATGCGGCGAACTGGGCATTCCGGTGCTGATCCACACAGCCGACGTCCCCTCGTTTTGGGACCCTATGGACCGCTACAATGAACGTTGGCTGGAACTCAAAACGCACCCTGGCCGCAAACGCGGACCAAACGACCCCATTCCGTTCGACTCGCTGATCGCTGAACAGCACCATATTTTCAAGATGAACCCGAAAACGACGTTCATCAACGCGCATATGGGCTGGTACCCCAATAAAAAGCTCGACAGCCTGATGATCGCCTTCCCGAATATGTATGTGGAAATAGGCGCGGTAATCGCCGAGCTGGGCCGCCAGCCGCGCACAGCCAAGAAGTTTTTTGATAAATACCAGGACCGTGTCCTTTTCGGAAAAGACAGCTGGGTTCCAGCCGAATATGCAACTTATTTCCGCGTACTTGAAACGGAAGACGAATATTTCCCCTACCACAAGAAGTACCACGCATTCTGGCGCATGTACGGCATGGGGCTGTCCGACGAAGTTTTGAAAAAACTTTACTATAAAAATGCCTTGAAAATCATCCCTGGACTCGACAAGAGCCAGTTCCCGAACTGACATTCTGCATTACTTAAATGCCTTGGCTTCCCGGATAATCGAGCGGTATTCGGCTTTGCCAAGGCATTTTTTATAATACTCCCTGGCTTTTGCCTTGTTGCCCGCACGTGCGGAAATGCGCGCGAGACCAGCATAGGCAAATGCGTGATATTCTTTCGTGTACTGATCGTCGTGCGGGGTTTTGAGCGCTGCAAGGTATTCCTTTTGCGCCGCGGCGTCATTTTTCCGGTCCTTTTCCTCCAATAGTCCCTGAAATGTGCGCCAGGCGGCAGGATAGAAACCAGTATTTTGCCTGCGAAGCAACTGCACGCCTTCATGCGCTTGCTCATACCTCCCGGCCAGCAATTGCGCTTCCACGTGCTTCATCAGGTAAATAGGGTTCCGGGGGTATAAATCCACCAGCTTCTCCATGTATGCGGCGGCCTTCTCCGGCTTTGCTTCGTATTTCAGGTAAATGTGTGAAATGTAATAGCACGACTCCGCCTTCGTAATCGTACCCACCTTTGTAGCCGTATCGATTTGCTTCAATCCCAACGCCTTGTCGCCATTTTTAAAGAAAACCAACAGCGGCTTCACGATCGGATGCTCTTCCGGGTATACTTCTACATAATAGTTATACATCCCCGACGTAAAGTAAAACTCCGGGTTTTTATTCAGCAGCTTAAAGCCTTCTACAAAAGCATTATACGCCTTCTTCCCCTCCCCTGCCGCAGCCACCATTTCGCCGCGATAGTTGTAGATCATCGCCATATATCCGCGCGCTACCATCGTGTAAAATACGGCCTCCGGATCGAGACTGTTCTTTCCATAACGCTTGTTGATCGCTTCCAGGCATTGGTCGAGTTTCTGAATGTACTCTTTGGACTTGGCCGGGTTATCCTTGATCGGCAGGTATTTCCAATAGAGGATAAACGAATCGAGAATGTAGGAAACGGGGTGATTGGGATACTTTTTCTCGACCTGGTCGATAATCTGAACCGCTTCGTCGAACTCGTAATTGTATATTTTATCGAGGCTGTTTTGGATGTTTTTTAAAGAAACCGGGTCATTCAGTAACTGTGCATTGGCCTGCGTTGTGCAAATGGCAAGCAGAATCCATATGCACAGCGAACGAAGTGTAATTTGCATGGCTCTCGACTAAATTGGTTTGGTGGTGTCCCAGCTGAACAGTAGCTTTGTTTATAACCCATAATTGATGGTGCGGGTTTCGGCCGCCGGTTTTATTTTGGGCATATTCTCTCTATTCAACTTCCTTTTTGATAAAATATGATTCGCTACAAGCAGTTTACTTTGGGAAACGGCCTGCGGGTATTCGTGCACGAGGACTTTTCGACACCCATGGCTGCGGTTAATATCCTTTATAATGTTGGTTCGCGTGACGAGGACGAAGAACGTACAGGGTTCGCACATTTGTTCGAGCATTTGATGTTCGGTGGCTCCAAAAACATTCCCAGCTACGATATACCAGTGCAGAAAGTGGGCGGCGAAAACAATGCATTTACCTCCCCGGATATTACCAACTACTACATCACACTGCCTGCGGATAATGTAGAAACGGCATTCTGGCTGGAATCGGACCGGATGCTGAGCCTTTCTTTCGACCCTAATGTGCTCGAAGTGCAGCGCAAGGTGGTGATCGAGGAGTTTAAACAACGTTACCTCAACCAGCCCTACGGCGATATGTGGCTGAAATTGCGGCCATTGGCTTACAAAAAGCACCCTTACCGCTGGGCGACGATCGGGAAAGACATCGGCCACATCGAACGCGCCACGATGGACGACGTGCAGGATTTCTTCTTCCGTTTCTACCGTCCCAATAATGCGGTAATGGTGGTAGCAGGTGCTGTATCGTTTGAAAAAGTGCAGGAACTGGCCGAAAAATGGTTTGGAAACATCCCCGCCGGTCCGGCTTACGTCCGTAACCTCCCCGCAGAGCCCGTGCAAAACGAAGCCCGGTTTCTTGAAACTTCCGCTTCTGTTCCGCTGAATTCGCTGATCAAGGTTTTCCATATGCCCGGAAGATATGATGCCGGGTTTTACGCCGGTGATTTGCTGAGTGATGTTTTGGGAAGAGGAAAATCTTCACGCTTGTATCAAAAATTACTGAAAGAACGCGCGTTGTTCAACAGCATTAGCGCCAGCATTATTTCTTCGCTGGACCCTGGCTTACTGATGGTCAAAGGAAATCTGAACCCCGGCGTGACGCTGGAAGAAGCCGACGCCGCGGTGACTGAAATTTTACAGGAAGTCGTTGAAAATGGCGCTACGGAAGAAGAAGTGACGAAGGTAAAGAACCAATCGGAAGCCTCGCTGGCATTCTCCGAAGTAGAACTGCTCAACCGTGCCATGAATCTGGCTTTTGCCGCCAATGCGGGCAATGTAGATTGGGCCAATGCCGACGCCGACATTATCAGGGCGCTCACGACGGACGATATTAACAATGCCGCCAAGACCATTCTGAGGCCTGAAAATACATCTACATTATACTACCGCGCCGAAGCGAAGTAAGAAGAACACCTCAATAGAAAAGCCCTGCCGTTTCCATTGAACCGACAGGGCTTTTATCTTCATATCAAAACATCATTCCTCCGGCAGGAACGTCAGATAACTGAAATTCTGCTCGTTGAACAACTCCACTGCAATTTCCTGCAACTGCGGCGCGGTAATCTGCTCGATTTCACCGAAAATCTCCGGCAACGAGTCGACTTTGCCCGTATCCAGAATGCTTTTGGCCATCATGAGCATGAAACTCATATTGCTTTCTTCCGACATAGCGAGCTGGCCCATTAGCTGCACCTTGGTCTGATGCAATTGCAGCGTCGTGAGAGGCACTTCCCTGATGCGCTTCAATTCCTTGTTGATCAGAGAAATACTCTTGTTCAACTGCTTTTTCTCTGTACCAAAGAAAATACCCATGAAACCGGTATCGAGGTAAGGCGTATAATTCGCTTCGATCGAATACACAAAACCATATTTCTCCCGCAGCGAAAGGTTGAACCGTGAGTTCATTCCCGGCCCGCCGAGCAGGTTTACCAGCATAAAAAACGGCAAACGGCGGTCGTCCAGCAACGCATAGGCAGGCTGGCCCATCGCGCACTGTGCCTGCTGGATCGGGCGCTCGCGCTCCTGACGTACGGGCGTATATATGAGCGGGGCCTCCCGTTTCCGGGCTGTGGTACGATGTGGCACGCCGCCCAGGTACTTCTCGGCGATGCGGATCACCCTCGAAAACGGCAAACGACTCACCGACGACACTACAATGCGTTCGGTGTCGATATTATGATTTATAAATTCGTACAACTGCTCCCGGCCAAATGAATTCACCGTTTCGGCGGTGCCGAGGATATTAGCGCCCAAAGCGTGGTCAGGAAAAATCAACTGGTCGAAATCATCCTGAATCGCATCTTCCGGCGAATCGACATACATCGACATTTCTTCCAGG
>CAMLNK010000329.1 GCA_946481035.1 uncultured Dyadobacter sp.
GAAAAAGCGGCGGCGTTCCTCGCTGCCGTCACGGATCAGGTCGGTGTCGTCCGGGGCGATGAGGACGACGGGAAAAAGGCCGATATGGTCGCTAAGACGGTCGTAATGCTTTTTATCAGCCATGAAAACCTTCCGCTGGCCGCGTTGCAGGCTGCACGTGATCTGAATGTGCTTGTCGTGCTCGTTGAACACGCCGTCGATGAGAAAGAAATCAGCCGTGTGCCGGATGCCGAGCGCGTCCTGGTTATGAAATGCACTTTTGGTAAGTGTCAGGAAATAGATAGCGTCGAGCAGGTTGGTTTTGCCGCTGCCGTTCTCGCCCACGATACAGTTCACATGTTGTCCAAAAGTGAAGGCCTTCTCCTCATAGCTTTTAAAGTAGGTAAGACGGAGCTTTTCTAGCCACATGAACTTCTTTGTTATTTAGTTTATGCTTATTTTCGCACATCATTGCGTGAGTACGGCAAAACAGACTCTGTTCATACCATAACTTTAAGACAAAGTTCTGTCTTTATAAACGAGAACCAAATACATGGCCACCGTTACTGAGAAAAAGAAAGCATCAGCCCCCAAAAAGTTACAGCATCCGAAGGAGCAATACATGTTCTGGTTCGAGAATATGCTTTTACAACGCCGTTTTGAAGAAAAATCGGGCCAGTTGTACGGTCAACAGAAGATTCGTGGATTTTGTCACCTGTACATCGGCCAGGAAGCCTGCTCTTCCGGCGCGGTGAGTGCCCTCAAAAAAGGCGACAAGTACATTACCGCTTACCGCGACCACGGTATTCCGCTCGCATTGGGCACGAGCCCGAATGCGATCATGGCTGAGCTGTACGGCAAAAAGACCGGCACTACCAAAGGTAAAGGCGGTTCCATGCACATTTTTGATAAAGAAGTGGGTTTCGTAGGAGGTCACGGTATCGTAGGCGGCCAGATTCCCCTGGGTGCTGGACTTGCATTTGCTGAGAAATACAACAAAACCGATAACCTGTGTATCTGTTACTTCGGTGACGGTGCGATCCGCCAGGGTTCATTCCACGAAACGCTGAACATGGCGATGAGCTGGAAATTACCGGTGATCTTCGTGGTTGAAAACAATGGTTACGCAATGGGTACCTCCGTGGCTCGTTCGTCCAATGTTACCGAGCTTTATACCCTCGGCGAGGCATATGACATTCCTTCCGAGCCGGTTGATGGTATGAGCGTTGAGGCGATCCACGAAGCGGTTTCCCGCGCAGCGGAGCGCGCACGCAAAGGCGATGGCCCTACTTTCCTCGAATTCCGTACCTACCGTTACCGCGGACACTCGATGTCCGATCCTCAGAAGTACCGTTCGAAAGAGGAGGTAGAAGAATACAAACACCGCGACCCGATCGAGCAGATCCGTGCGGTGATCCTCGAAAACAAGATTGCTACCGAGGAAGAGCTCGAAAACATCGATAAAAAAGTAAAAGAAATCGTTGCTGAATCCGTGCAATTCGCCGAGGAATCGGAGTGGCCGGATCCAAAAGAAGCCTACACAGACGTGTACGTTGAGAACGACTATCCTTTTGTAATGGAGTAATTTGGTCCAGAACGCATGAATAAAAAACCCGTCGGATCACTTCGACGGGTTTTTTAAGTAATTTCAGCTTTTCACTTAGATTGAATTCTAGTAATAATTTAAAATATGTCCCTGGATCAGGATTTTGATAACGAAGAAGAGGATGGTGAAGGCAAAGAGATGTCGTTCCTCTCGCATCTCGAAGAGTTAAGATGGCACGTGATCCGCGCCGGCGCTTCCATTCTCGTTTTTGCGATTCTTGCATTTGTTTACATCCAAGAAATATACCATTATGTAATTGTTGCGCCTTCCCGCCCGGATTTCTGGACATACAGAATGCTTTGTAAACTGTCGGAAATCACAGGCTATGAAGATCTCTGCGTAAAATCGCTGAACTTCAAATTGCAGCTTATCGGAATGGGCGACGCCTTTACAATGAGTATGACCTCGTCCGTGATCGCCGGGTTGATATTTGCATTTCCCTACGCTTTCTGGGAAATATGGCGCTTCATTAAGCCTGGACTAAAACCTTCGGAAAGACGATCAGCAAGAGGGGCTGTTTTCTATGTGACATTCCTATTCTTTGCCGGTGTCCTTTTTGGCTATTATGTCGTAAGTCCGCTCGCAATCAATTTTCTTGCAAACTACACGCTCGATCCTTCGATCATCAATGAATTCAGCCTTGCATCTTACATTTCGTTGGTAGCAACCTTAACGCTCGCCTGCGGTGTGGCATTTCAGCTGCCGATTGTGGTATTTGTTTTGTCAAAAATCGGGATACTCACGCCTTCTTTCATGCGTGAATACCGCAAGCATTCGATGATCGTGATCCTGATCGTGGCGGCGGTTATTACGCCTTCGCCTGACATTTACAGCCAGGTACTCGTTGCGATTCCGCTGTTCCTGCTTTATGAACTGAGTATTATGGTTTCAGCTAAGGTAGAACGCGAAAAACTCGCCGAGGAGAAGCGTTTGGCCAAGTTAGGCGGAACAACTACCGAAGATTGATTTCAATAAAAGACATTAAGCATTAAACCGCTTGCAGACCTCGGCCAACCGGTCGAGGTCTTCTTTTTGGTGCAAACTGCTGATCGCAATGCGCGTAACGGGCGCGTCGGCAGGTGACGGGTAGGGAAAGCAAGAGGCCATAATGCCGTCTTGAAGCAAATGGTCAAACAATGCAGCATTAGAGGAACAGAATACCGGATAACCGGCAATGGATCCGAAAAGCCGTGTGCCGTCCATTCGATGGTTGAAATACAAGATATTATCCAGCAGCAGGTCCAATTGCTTCACATAAGCTTTTTCTTCCAAAAGCATTTTGAACGCGTAAGCATACGCGGGTGCGGGTGGGGATGCGCCCGCGTACCAGGGCGATTTCCGAAGCGTATCAATAGCACTTTTGGCACCCCATATTGCCCCTGCCGGGATGCCTAATGCTTTATTAAGGGACGAAACAAAGATTGTCGTGGGTAAAATATGTTCCGAAAGTTGCGGGGATATGCCTTTTCCGTGGAAGCCTAGCACGCCAAGCGAATGCGACTCGTCGATAAGCAGCCATACCTTCGAGGGATTTTCCAATGCATTGAATATTGAAAAATCGAATGCGCATACCATCGGTGAGCCTACCGCGTCGGAGCAGATAATATGGGTAAAGCCGGGAGAAGTTCTGTTGATTTTTTTAACAGTCTGCTCTGCCCATTCCTGCCAGTTTAATTCGTTCCGCTGAAATGCATTCCCCCATAAAGCAGGATGAACGCCTGGCGCATAGTGGTAAGCAATATTGTTCGGATTGGAATGGCCGCCGGCGATGTGCTCAATCGTCTTCATCATCAGTTGCCCGGCCCACATGCCCGAAGAAACGATGGCTGCTGCCGGAGTTTGCAGAAAATCAGCCAAATGTATTTCGGTTTCCTCGTAAATATCCAGCCGGAGACTATTATTTCTCGAACTTCCGTAGTGGTTTCCGAAAGTTTCCGTAGCTGCGTACACATATCTACGAAGGTCTTCGTTGTGGCCCATCCCAAGGTAATCGGTGCCGCTGAACCACAAGAATTCCCTGCCGTCGGTGGTTGCGACGGTCCTGCCGGGAAGTTTCGTGGTATGGTAGGTGTTCACAGCGGAACCTATAAAAATTCGGGTTTCAACGCGGCGCCGGTACCGTTGCCTTCGGCATAAATCACTTTGCCGAAGTCGAAGGTTACACCGGTGGCGGGGTCGTTGCGGATGAGCAGGGAGCCGTCCATATCGACGTAATCGAGCAGCGGCAATAAATGCGCAATGGCCGAAATACCGACGCTGGTTTCGGTCATGCAGCCGACCATCGTTTTCATACCTAATGAGCGCGCTTGTGCAATCATCCGCAATGCAGCGGTAGGCCCGCCGCATTTGGTCAGTTTTACATTAATGCCGTGGAAAAGGCCATAACATTGCTCCACATCTTCTTCAACAATGCAGCTTTCGTCGGCAATCACAGGCAGTGCACTCGATGCAAATACCTTTTTCATGCCCTCGATGTCTTCCGCAGGTAGCGGCTGTTCGATGAATTCCACGCCCAGTGCAGCCAGTTGCGGAGCTAGTTCTATCGTTTTTTCCGCTGTCCAGCCACAATTGGCATCGACGCGGAACAATGCGTCGGTATTCTTTCTCAGCTCTTGTACAATGCGCAGATCTTCCTGCGTACCCAGTTTGATCTTATAAATCGGCCAGGGAAGTTCCTTCATTTTCTCGACCATCTTTTCCACGGTGTCGATACCGATCGTAAAGTTGGTCATCGGAATATTGTCGGGCGACAAGCCCCAGCTTTCGTACAGTTTCTGACCTTTCTTTTTGGCAAAATAATCCTGCGCGGCCTCGTCCAATGCGCATTGCGCGAACGAATTGTCCCGGAGAAGCGGGTGTACCATGGTCCAGAGTTCTTCCGCGGAAGCATATTTGCCCTTTTCAACAATATCCTTGACCACATCCAGCGTCCCGATCATATTTCCGATCGTAATGCCATAATAGGGATTGGAAGTGGCCTCACCGAAGCCGGAATGCACGCCGTCGCTGAGCCGGACGATCAGCGTTTGCTGTACATCCCGCGAATCGTGGGCAATAGTGAAGGTGTGTTTAAGTTGAAGGTCGAATGTGTGATAGGTAAGGTGCATAGGGTGTCAGAAGTGAGGATTTCGGGGGCCTAGTTACGCATATCGAGCCCCCACGATAGTTTGCTTCGCAATGTATTTAAAAAACTGTCGTCTTTCATTTTGATTAATCTTGCAATGAAACCGGCTTTGCGCACGAGCAGCTGCGTGTTCTCATCCACGATGCGGGAGCGCGCGTCGAGCGAGACGAGGAAGTTGCTGCTGCGGCTTTTTACTTCGAGGCGGATCACGGCGGTATCTTCTACCACCAGCGGGCGAACATTCAGGTTATGCGGGCTAATGGGCGTGACGATGAAGTTCTGCGAATGCGGCACGAGTACCGGGCCGCCGCAGCTTAACGAGTAGCCCGTGGAGCCGGTGGGCGTCGATACGATGAGCCCGTCGGCCCAGTAGGAGTTCAGAAACTCGTCGTTCAGGTAGGTATGCACGGTGATCATCGACGACGTATCGGTTTTGGTGATCGTGAAATCGTTCAAACCGAAGTTCAGGCCGTCGAAAAGATCGATATTGGACTCAACTTCCACGAGCGTGCGCTCATCGATGCGGAACTGGCTGTTTTCGAGCGCGGCGATCATGTCCGTAATGCGCTCGGGCGATACGGTGGCCAGGAAGCCGAGCCGGCCGACATTGATACCGATGGCTGGCGTCTGCCGCTTGCCGACGTGCGAAATTGTTTCAAGCAGTGTGCCGTCGCCACCCATGCTCACGACGAGGCGTGCGTCGAAAAGTTCTTCCGGTTTTTCATAAACCAGTTCGGAATAATGCGAAATGCCGGCCTGGTCCAGAAATGTCCTGAAAGACTTCGAAAGCTGGACTTCAACTTTTCTGCGCGCCAGTTCATCGAACATATTTTCAATGAACGGCCTTGCGGACTCATTAAAGTTGCGTCCGTGAATGGCGATTTTCATGAAG
>CAMLNK010000330.1 GCA_946481035.1 uncultured Dyadobacter sp.
GGTGCCATGCTGAAACTCCTTCCGGCAGGTTTTGCCATTTTTGAATGTGATCTCTGCATAAACCTCATTAGGCAGTGCGCGAATAATGCGGGCAGGCGGTTGCTGTAACGAAAGCAACTTCAAGTCTCCCGAATTTGCCGGTGCGATCACCACCGGGCGGTTTTTTTTATCATAAATTAAACCCAGTCCGCGTGTGGCGCCGGTGAGGAAAAGTCCGCTCCGGTTGGCGGGTAATGCATTGAAATGCAGCTTGCCATCGCCTTTGAGGAGTAACCCCAGCGATGCGTCCATCGAACCGAACACGACCTCGTTGGAGAATGAGTTGCCCGTCAGCAGGATGTCGGAATGACCATCGCCGTCGGCATCGGTAACGAGTATACCATAAACGCAGGAAAGCTGCGCCTCCACCGGCAGCTCGCGCACGGCAAACAGGCCGTTCCCTTTGTTTTCGAGGATGCAGCTCCGGAAAGTCTCCGTTTTGAAATGCGCAGCGCCGCTGATGAGCTTGCTTTCAAAAATATCCCCCAATTTAGCCCGGCTGAATGGCTCGTAGGTATTGAAGCGCTTTTTGAGGATCGGCATCGAACGGAACAGGTCGTCGCGGTAGGCCATGGGATATGCCTTCTTTTCGCCCGATTCGTCAAGGATATATTGCGTCGCGAGCGGCTTTTGACGGCCGTTACCCGCAAAATCGCCGTGGTAGAGATCGAGCGGGTGTTCCCGGGAAGGCCTGTAATCCACATTGTCGCCCATGTTGCCGAGGATGTAGTCGGTATCGCCGTCGTGGTCGAGGTCGGCAGGGTAAATGCTGCTCCACCAGCCGGTCATGTTTTGCAGACCGGTATTAGCGCTCTTAGCCAGCTTTCCGTTTTTGTTTTGCAGGAAAAAGGGCGCCATCCATTCGCCGGTAAGGGCCAGGTCCGGCCAGCCGTCATTATCGTAATCCGACCATACAGCGGCATTAATCATTCCCGCACGCGCGAGTTCAGGCGCGATTTCCATCGTCACATCCTTAAACTTACCTCCATCATTCCGGAACAAATAGCTCCTCGGTGCGGCCGGGAAATTACCCGGTACCACGGCGCCGGCGCGGAAAATATCCAGGTCGCCGTCCCTGTCGAAATCCGCAGCGACCACGCAACTGCCGCTCGATGTGGTAAGCGGCAATGCACCCGGCTGCTTTTTGAAATGCCCCTTGCCGTCATTGAAATAGAGCCTGTCGGCATACCCCGTAGAATCGCTCCTGAAATCGCTCCCGCCGCTTACGACGTACAAATCCTGATCGCCGTCGCCGTCGGCATCCAAAAACAATGCGCCGGTGTCTTCGAATCGTGCGTCCTCCGTATTAATAGGTTGCGGCTCGAACGTCCCTTTGGCAGTTTGGGTAAACAATGTACCCGGTAAACCTGCGGCCCCGCCGAGGAAAAAATCGGCCCCGTCGCGCCCGTCGGCATCACCCACGGCAATGCCCGGGCCTTTTCTCGAATACATATTGAGCAGCAGCGGCTCGTCGATAAAGTCGTTGAAATCGTTTTCGGCGTGCTTCCAGCTCACGTGATAATTCGCGTTGGCCGGTTGAAAAATCGCGGGAGCCGGCTGCGGCAATGCCTTTGCGTGCATTCTTGCATCGGCATAATCTAATACCAGTTTCTGGTTGGCCTTCACCGATTTCAAGACCTGTATTTTCCCATCCGGCCAGGTTACTGCCAGTGAATCAATGGTCTTGCATGCGCCTAGACCTACGTGCAGCGGCCCGCTCATGCTCGACAGATAACCCTTTACCGGCGAGAAATAGCTGTAAATCTTTTCCTGACCGCAATAGGCCGTAATGGCGCTGCCAATGCCATTCGGGTTGCGCTCACTTCC
Source organism: uncultured Dyadobacter sp. (assembly GCA_946481035.1). The sequence goes on from CAMLNK010000330.1 coordinate 1,867, forward strand.
TTTGAGCCTGATTTGCAGCTGATTGTGCCGTTTTTCGACCGCATTGGAAGTGTTTTCAAATACAAATGCCTCCTCATTGATATTGTTCACGACCAGGTCCAGGTCGCCGTCGTTATCCAGGTCGGCATATGCGGCGCCATTGGAATAGGAATCGCACTGCAACCCCCAGTTGCCGGTCACGTTGGTAAATGCAAGGTTACCGCCGTTTCGGAACATGTAGTTGGATAGTTTCACACCTTTCAGTACGCCCAACAGGTCTTTGGTACGGTTGGCGCGCACGACGTCGGTACCGAACATATTGGCGTCGGTATTGTAAGCCAGGAAATCGAGATCGGTAATGTTTTTAACGAATCCATTGGTAATGTAGGCGTCACGACGGCCGTCGTTGTCGTAATCGGCGAGGAGAACGCCCCAGCTCCAATCGGTGGCGTGCATGCCGGTAAGCTGCGCGATGTCGGAGAAATGCGTGGTGCCATCGGGATCGGTACCCTGGTTGAGTTGCAGGGTATTGCGCATGAATTCGTCCACGTAACCCGCCCGCTGGCGCATGAAATGCTTTTCGTAGTCCGCCTTGGCGATCATGGTTTTGCGGCGCTCGTTGGTTTCGGGCAGCATATCCATCACCATCATATCGGGCCTGGCGTCGTTGTTGATGTCTTCGATATCGACGCCCATGCCGTTGTAGGTCTGGTGCGGCATGCTTTCGCGGGCAGCTTCGCGGAACGTCTTGTCACGCTGGTTGATCAGCAGCTGGTCGTTGGGCATGAAATCGTTAGCCGCGTAAATATCCGGCCAGCCGTCGCCGTTCAGGTCACCCACAGCCAGGCCGAGGCCGTAACCCTCCTGTGCGATGCCCGCCGCAGCCGACACATTGCGGTAAAGCGGGTGACCAAGCGTATCGCCCACGTTTTCGTACAGCTTGTCGGCCGTCCTGCCCCGTGTAATGGGGTAGGTAGCGGGCTGGATGAACGTTTTCTCGACATTATCGACGTCATTCGTGAGCAGGTACATGTCCAGGTCTCCGTCGCGATCGTAGTCCAGGAATGCCGATTGCACACAGTAGGAGCTGTCGTTCAGCCCGTATGCCGCCGTCTCTTCGCGGAATGTGAGGTTTTTCTGGTTGATTAAGAGGAGGTTATGGTGTTTCGCAGCAATTCCCGGACCGGCTACATTTAAATAAATATCCATAAAACCGTCATGGTTGATATCCACGACAGACACACCCATTATCCAGTCTTTGGTTGTTACGCCTGCTTTCCCGGTAATGTCCTCAAACTGCATATTGCCTTTGTTGAGGTACAGTTTGGAGGAAACCATATTCCCCGTAAAAAACACATCCTGCAAGCCGTCATTGTTAAAATCCGCCACACCAACCCCGCCGCCGTTGTAGCAGTAGTAATAGCTGAGGATGTTCACCGATTCGTTTTCGGTGATGGTATTGTTGAAATGAATGCCCGTGCGGTCCGGCGATAGTTTTTTGAACAATGCCGGGCCGCTGCTGTCGCAAGCGGTGAGCGACAGCATGGCCAGGACTATTGGGAAGAAACGGTTTGTAAGCATCCAATCAATACCCATTATTCTGTTTCAACTTCGGATTTGCACCAATGTCGTTGACCGGGATCGGCAGGTACTCGTGTTTGCCTTCCACGAACACAGCGCCGCTGTTGGAGCGGTACTCGGGGTGGGCTTTGAACGTCGCGGCCATATTGCCCCAGCGCAGGAGGTCGAAAACGCGGTCGCCCTCGAGCGACAGTTCCAGTACGCGCTCGTCGCGCACGGCATCGCGGAATGCGGCCTGGCTCAGGCCTGCGGGGATATCGGGCATGGTAGCGCGGGTGCGTACGGCGTTGATGGCCGCGTAGGCTTGCGCATTCGGGCCGGAGGCTTCATTGAGAGCTTCGGCGTACATGAGCAGCACGTCGGCGAGGCGGATCATCCGGCGGTTGTTGTTGGGGTAACCCCACGAGCCGGGTACGCTGGCACTTTCACGATCGAAATTCAGGTATTTGCGCACCCAGAAATTGTTGAGGTTGGCGCCCGTCATCACTTTCGCAAAATCATCCTTGTAAACTTTTGCGCCCGGATAGTTCCAGATAATGGTCGCATACGCGCGCGGGTCGATCTTGCCGTCCTTCGTTTTTTGTTTCATAAACAGGTCATACACCCATTTGTTGACAGACACGCTGCCCTGGCTCGTGTAACCCGCCGGTGCTACATCCGATTCCCAGCCCTGGCCGCGCAACGGGTTGGCTGTGCCGCTGGTACCCCAGTTGCCGTTGGGCGTGCTCTGGTATTGCAGCTCCCAGACCGACTCCGTATTGTTGTTGCCCGACGCCAGGAAATTGTCCTGGTAATTGGCCACGAGTTTGTAAAGGTTAGGCTTGTCGACGATCTTTTTAAACTCCGCCGCGGCACCCGTCCAGTCTTTATTGAAAAGCAATGCCTTGCCCAGCAGCGCCGTGGCAGCACCCCAGGTGGCCCGGCCGATGTCTTTCGGATCGACGGTTTCGGGCAATGCGGCCTGCGCATTTCTGGCGTCGCCGATGATAGACGCCCATACATCCGCTTGCGGTGCCTGTTCAATAAACAGGTCGTTGAGCGATTCGATAGGCTTGGTAATCAATGGAATGTGGCCCCACATATTGAGGAGGTAAAAATGCGCCAGTGCACGTAGGAACGACGCCTCGCCGAGGATCTGTTTCTTGCGGGTCTCGTCCATTTTAATGTCCGGAACATAAAAAAGTACCGCATTAGCCCGCGCGACGATCGCATTCAGCTCTGTCCAGCCCTCATTCACGCGGCCGTCGCTGCTCACGGTCGAGAAAGTACCGGGGTCGTTCACGGCCGGGAAAGGGAAGGGATTTACATCGTCGCCGCGGTGGATGGTGAGCAATGCGCCCAACATGCGGCCCCAGCCCTGGATGGTGGTTAACGGGCCATAGCAGGCTACCAGCCCTTTTTCAGCGTCGTCGGCCGTTTTCCAGAAGCTCTGCACGCTCAGGTTGTTGGGGTTGGTGAGGTCGAGGTCCTTTTTGTTACAATTGACCATCACCAGCACCAGGATCATAAACAGGGAGGCAGGGTTCACTGCCCGCGTCCATGGTATATTTCGGAATATCGGTTTCATATGCATAGGTTAAAAAGTTAGATCGACTCCCACACTCACCAGTTTCGCATTCGGGTAGGCCTGAATGTCGACGCCATTGCTGAACAACCCGCTCTGGTAGGCCGTGCTGCTGTTCCGCCCGATCTCGGGGTCGTAACCGCTGTATTTCGTGAAAGTCAGAATGTTCTGCGCGCTGATGTAGAAGCGTGCGCTGGCGATTTTAGCGCTGTTCAGCACCGACTGCGGCAACGAATAACCGATCGTGATGTTTTTCAGGCGCAGGTAAGAGCCGTCCTCCACGTAGAATGACGAGGAGCGTTTGTTGTTCGCCGGGTCGGTCTGGGTCACGCGCGGAATGTCGGTATCGGTGTTCTGCGGCGTCCAGGCACGGAGCACATCGGGAAACTTGTTGCTGCCGTAGTCGAGAATATGCTGGAAGCGTTTCGCATTCCAGATTTTGTTGCCGCTCACGCCCTGGAAGAACAGGCTGATATCGAAATTTTTCCACGAACCATTCCCTGAGAGTCCATAGTTGAATTTCGGGAACGGGCTGCCGAGCCAGGTCTGCGTCTTGCTGAACTTGAAATCGCCCGCGCGCGCTTCGGGGCGGCCGTCGTCAATTGCCTCC
>CAMLNK010000331.1 GCA_946481035.1 uncultured Dyadobacter sp.
TCGATGCGGAGGATTTCTTCGTACAGTCCGATGGCGTCGCGCAGGGTCTGTTCCTTTTCAAAACCGATTTTAGACTCGGCCAGTTGCACAAGGTGGTCGGCGCGGGCGGTCAGTTCTTTGGTATTTGCAAAAGGTTCGTCGATCCGGATCGTGTTCTCATCGCCGGCAGGCACTTTTTCTTTGGGTTGAGAAGCCGGGCTGCCGAGTATTTGCAACAACTCCTCCGACCGCTGTACGCGCTTTACATTATCGGGCACGAGGCATTTTTTGATAATCGTCCTGAAAGGCTCCGGCACCTGGCTGATCTTTTCAGAAACCTTCCCTTTCACGATCAGCTTGCTTACTTCCAGGTTCCAGCTTTCCTGGCTCATCGAGCGGGAAGCATCGAATGGCAGATCACCGACAAACATTTGGTAAGCAATAATCCCGACCGCCCACAAATCCACATTATGCCGGATTTCACGGTTCTGGATCTGCTCCGGTGCAGCATAGGCGATGGATAATCCGATTGATGAGTTTTCCACCGCGCTTGTATTCGTATCGGCCAGCTTGCTCAACCCGAAATCGGTCAGTTTCGGCACCCAGCGGTCGCCCTGCCGGTCCATGAGCACGTTTTGCGGCTTCATATCGCGGTGAATAATGTGGTGTTTATGCAAATGCCCCACACCTTTCAGAATACCTTCCAGGATCTCACGTTTTTGAGGAACAGATAATGCGTATTTTTTCAAAACATCGGCCAGGTTTCCTTCCTGATAAAAGGTCAGTACCGCAAAATCGTAACGGACGGGCATAAGCTGGAACCGGTAGCAATTGCCGTAGCGGGCCACATTCTCATGGGAATCGAGTTCGTCGACGATTTGTTTTTCGTAGAGCAAATTGAATTTTTCATGCTTCACCTCAGCCACTTTAACAGCCACAAACCGTTTCTGTACCGAATCGAAGGCCTTGTAAACCGAGCCGAAACCTCCTGCGCCGAGCATTGCCTTCTGGTCCTGGGTATCGAACTCGTATCGTTTCAAAAATTCTTCGTAAGTCATGATCGTAGGGATTTGAAGTTCTTTTGCCCTTTGTCGGAGGGTCCGGCGGGAGGTCACCGCATTTTCTTATCTTTTTTTGAATGGCCTTTCTGCTTACCCGGTTTGGCGGGCTTCGCAGGTTTCACCGGATGCAATGCGATCACCGAATCTTTGGCAACCACAACCTGCACAGGCTTGGGTTTCACGGGCTCCGGCTTGCGATGATGCCAGAAATACCAGCCTGAGGAAAACATCAGCACCGCGAATACGATCCACACGTTCATCCCGAAGGACTTGGGTGCAGTTCTCTTCTTCACAGTCTCTTTTTGAACAGGTGTTTCGGAAGGCAGCAACTCCACAGTCAGCATCTCCACCGAAAGTACCGGCACGAGGTAAGCGGTAAAATTGTCGTTGCTGAACGTCTCGCAAAGCTTCCGCACCTGCTCCATTTTGCCTTCATCCGATGTAGGAGCCGAAAGGATTTCCAGCAATGCATTTTCATCCACGCTTTCGAGAATGCCGTCCGAGCACAGGAAAAAGTAATCCCCGGCCGCCAGATCGGTAATGTGATGAATATCCGCATGCGTTTCGGGATCGCCCCCCTGCAGTGCGCGCACGATCACATTCCTGCGCGGGTGTGTGCGGGCTTGTTCCTCTGTGATCACACCTGCTTTGATAAGGTCGTTCACATAACTATGGTCGCATGTGCACCAGAGCACCTGCCTGTTTCGCACATGGTACACGCGGCTGTCGCCTATGTGCGCCACCGTGGCCCCGCGCTCGTGCAGGTGCAGGAAGGTGAGCGTGGTGGCCATTCCCTGCGAACCGGGATTAGTGCGCCCGTACCGCTCGATTTCCACCTGGGCAAATGCAATCGCATTATGGACCGTCGCATCGTCGCTCACGGTAATGCGGTGGCGCTGGTAGTATGCTGAAACAGAACGACAAGCCAGCTCGCTCGCTATTTCACCCTTTTCACTGCCTCCTACCCCGTCGCATACCATAAACAAGGTATCACCGGCAGTAGCCAGGCCTGGCGGGGGAAAAAGATTATCCTCATTATTGGCCCGTTTGCCCAGTCCATGAACGTGAAAGGGCCGATTTATCTGGATTTTCATAAAGTCGTCAGAAAAGTACTGTTTTGGCAAAATCAGTATTAACCACCGTTTCGGTAGCGTTGCGGGCAGTTCCGGCAGCGGCGGCGGTTTTCAATGCCACTTTGGTTTTACCCAATTGCATAATCACCCCGTCGACCAGTTCGACGGTTGTGCCGCGTTTGAGCGGATAGGTATCGATGAATGTAGGATTGGTACAATCGGGATGTTCGGACACCCAGTATTTGTACACCCCTTCCCTGCTCTTCACGACCTCTATCACCAAATGCCGCCGGCTCATGTACCGGTCCTGCGAATGGATCATCACCTCGCAGGGTTTGCTCTCCGAAAACCGGCCCACAATCTGCAAGCCGGGTTTCAAGGGAAGCGTTTGCGATTCGGTGTATTCATCGTGGACAATCACCCAACCAACTTCGGCGGGCTCGAAAATGAGCGTAGCTTCTTCCGAAGCCGGGCGTTCCGCGGCAGGCAGGTCAATGCGAATGGGCGACTGGCAGCGGACGCAGGCAATCACCGGGTTATGCAACGACAATGCCTTTTCATTAACCCTCAGCCTCGCCTGGCACGATGGACAAACAACGATCATAACAGTTCCGGTTGAATGTGGCTACTACGCGATGTCTTCGGGGTTCACCCACTCGTCCAGCCCGTCGAAATCATTGTCATAATCCTCCTGGGTATACACAATGTCGTATTCGTCGGTATCCATGCTCACACTATCCTCTTCGGCCACAACGGTGTCGGTCGGCTCGGTGGTGGTAGTATCGGTTGCAACCGGTTCGTCGGTTACCTCTTCCACGGCTGGTCCCATCTCGTAGTCGTAGCTGACCATCGAGCCTTCGGCAGGCAGTTCGGAATTGCCGAAGGCATTATCCAGCCACATCGCCTGAAAAATCTCCTTCATTTCCTGCGGCAATACGGCATACTCGTTGGGATGGCAGGTGTGGTACAATTCTCCCTTCCATTCAAAAAGCTGCGCCGGCCCCGCTTTCTCGCGCGACCATGCGAATGCTTCATTGAAACTCATATCATCGGGCGCATTCACAATGCTGAGGTGATCGGGAATGAGAAGGACATTAGGTTGAGTGGCCGGGACCGAATCCTGTACCGGGTTATTTTCTGCAACTACCGTATCGGCGGGGGCAGTAGTGCTGTCGGATTTCGCTTCCGCATCGGTGGAAGGCACGCCCGACGGCGTACTTTCGTCCTTCTTGTTATCATCGCCCGCATAGGCGTCGTATGCGATCGCGCCCATGCCCGCAGCAGCGCCCGCAGCGACGGCGGCGCCTGCTTTGCTTTTGGATTTTTTAGGAGTAACCGGCGCTTCCTGCGACAGCTCGCTGTTTTCTTCGATAATCTGGGTTTGCTCTGACATGGTCGTAAGATTTTAGAAGTTTTCAGATCAATCATTTGAACCTTTATCGGAGCCCCGTTCAGAAGGTCACCGATTTTTTTGAAAAAAAATTCTAAAACCATCTCGCTTTGCATTTCGGGCACTTTTTGAGGTGCTCGCAGTCGTTCCATGTCAGCCAGTCGTAATCGCGGAGCGGTTGCTGGCAGGCCGGGCACACCCACAGATGGCGCATATCCTCCTTCCATTTCACGCGCCGGTTTTCGAGGCCGTAATGCCGGTTCATCAACAAAATGATCAGTCGGCCGATGTACGGAATGGCCAGCATCACGTCGATCTTCTTCTGAATATCGATCATCGCCACACGCTCGTCTTCCAGCTTTTGCCAAACGTGCAGCATTTCCCTGAACTCGAAAATGTAGTCGTCGGGCTGCTTGTCGAACCGGAATATCCTGCTGGCTTCGAAAGGCATTTTGCCCAGCAGAATGCTGCTGCGCGGCGTAAATTGAGTTTTCCGGATCCGGACGCCGTCCACGAATGTGCCGTTCGACGAGTCGTTGTCTTCCAGAATGCCCGAATGGTCGGGACCGAGGGTTACCAGGGCGTGGTAGCCGCTCACACTCGGATGGTCCACCACAATATCATTATCCGGCTTGCGGCCGATGCGTAGTTTCTGCGGACTCATGGTAGAGATAGGGCAATAATGTTCTCAGGGCTGGGTCAAAGGCGTGATCTGCTCCGTTTTGCGGATGCGGTAACTATTATTTCCGATATGGAGTCGGTATTGCTGCGTATCCACATCGTACGCGATGCTGATCTTCTGCTGCTTTTCGGTCAGCTTGTCGGAATATATTTCAAGAATGTCGGTAAAGCGGTAATGCGAGCGGAACTCCCTGCTTCGGATGATCGTAGCGTCGATCAGCTGTTTATCCTGCAAAACAGGTTTAAAATCAACGGTTTTCCAGCTCAGCAAAGGCACGCGGAATACCTCGTTGCGTTCATCCACACGGACTTCCTGGTTACCGGTCGCGTCGTTAGCTGTCTGGTCAATGTTATTCCAAACAGTCCACACACCGATGATCAGGATCGCAACGGACGCTGCAATGGCCGAATAGGACCAGTTGCCCCATTGCAGTTTACGCAGAATGCCTTTTTTCTTCCTGGAATGGTCTTCTTCCTGTTCCCGCGAAGCAACCGGGATCACATGCATTTCGTTGTGAAATGCGGTAAACAACCGCCGGAGATCTTCTTTTTCGGCCTGGCTGCTAATGAGATTTCGTACAGCTTCCTGCGCCTCCACTTCCAGCCGGAAATCGGCATCGGCAGCGATTTCGTTTTCAAATGCGATCTTTTCCTCGGGCGTGAGTGCATCGTCGAGGTAGCGATCGATGCGCTCGGTTTGGTCTTCGTTTTCCATGGGGATCAGCTGTAATGTTGTTTCAGCACATTTTTTCCCAGAAACCGCGCTTTGTCCATACACTTGTTCTTCTGGCTTTTGGCAGAATTGTCATCCGCAAAACCCAGTTTCGAAGCGATCTGCGTCATCGTCAGCTTTTCGTAGTAAAAGGCTTTCAGCAGCTGCATACATTTTTCACCGATCTGCATCAGCACTTTTTCAAGCGCAGGCAGGTATGGCGCGCTGTCCTCCTCCTCCTCGATCACCGCCGTTTCCAGATCATCCTCAAAACCCGTCCGCATCGTTTTCCCTTTCTGCCGCAGCCGGTCGATCCATTTGTAATAGCAAACCGAATACAAATAGGTGGAGAGCCTGCTGCTCAACTGATCCAGCCGACCGCCCCTGATTTGCAAAACCACCTCCATCATGCCGTCCTGGTACACATCGCGCGCGTCGTCGTCGCTTCCGCTGTTTTTCAGCACCAGGTGCAGGATTTTGCCAAAGTTATCCTGATAAAAAAGCCCGAGGGCCTTTTCGTTACCGCTTTTGATAGCCTGGATCAATGGAAAATCCGGTGAACCGATTTCTGTTATCATGGGTAGGTCGTGAAGAAGAGGGAAACGTCACTATTAATTTAAAAATATTTTCCCGCTAATCATCGTAACCTGTTGAATTTGAATGATTGAATGAGTGAATTTTGAATGAGTGAATGAGTGAATGA
>CAMLNK010000332.1 GCA_946481035.1 uncultured Dyadobacter sp.
ACCCGTTACCGAGAAAATATCCGCGCGCCCGGCATAAGTATCCAGCGCCTGGTTCATGAATGAGAGGAAATCAGTGGCGCTAAGCATGTCGTCTTCCAGCACGATTACCTTCGGATATTTGGAAAGCACAAAACTGACCCCTTCGATCACCGAAGCTGCGAGTCCCTTATTCTTTTCAGCTTCCTGAATGTGAATAGCACGAAATCCCGTGATTTGTGAAAGATACTCCCTCACTTCATTCACCTGCTGACTATCACCCCCGCTTTTCGGGCCATCGGAATATACAAACAGCTCGCTTTCCTGCGCCAGCGTGTTCAAACGCAGGCTTTCTACGGTTTGCTGCAAATGCGCGGGGCGGTTATAGCAAAACAAAACAATGGGTGCGAGTGTGCCGGACAAACCCATTTCAGCCTTTGATTGCGTCGATGATCAGGGACGTGTAGCCCAGTTTTCCACCCTGGTTGCGCTCGTCGTGATCGGCGGAGCGGCGGATCATGCCGTCTTCCGGGTTCCAGGGAGCTTTATGAAACTGGCCGTTTTCATCGAAATATTCGAGCAGATTCACTTTGAAACCCACATTTTCGAGAAAACCCGACATCAGCTTGTAGTTGTACAGCAGCTTGTGGTCGTCGGCGCCATTGCCGGTGCCGCCCGGTTTTACATAATTGATATAATCCTCGCTGGGATTGAAGCCGTCGGGAACCGCCACGCGCAGTACGCCGCCCGGTTTCAGGAAAGTGTAGCAATTCTGGAATGCAAGCTGGCCCTGCTCGGGAGTCAAATGCTCCCAAACGTGCTCCGCCAATATCCTGTCGATCGAGTCTTCCTGGAAATAACGCTCCCAATCACTCTTTTTCAGCAGATCCAATGTCTCGATATCGGAATGGATCCAGCCTTTAAAAAGGGAATACATGGCGCCTACAACCAGTTTGACGGGCTTGCTGCGGTCGTAGCTAATCAGCTGGTACTTGCTGTAAGGTTCTTTCAGAAGGCCTGCGACTATTTTTTGTTTTAAAGACATTGGTAATCCGGGAATTGGGGCCGTTGCGGCATTGATTGCTGTGCCAAAGATAGCAAAAGTTGAAAAGACAGTGGCCGGTTAAGGGGCCTAATCGCCGGTTTCGTGCCGCGGCGGGCTTACTTTCTGTTAAAAACGCCCGATCTCACCATGGACCATCCCGTGCTGAACCCGGTAGAAATATCTTCCGAAACCCGCCAAAGCAGAATGCCGCCCCCGAAAATAATCGTAACGATCACCGACCGGAGCGCTATGCCGATGAGCACCGAAACCAGATCGTGCGTGTCGGAAGCGGGGATAAAGTAAACCGCCAGATAAGCGAGCGCTGCCAATAACAAAACTTTGAGGGTACCGGCAGTGAAAGGCTGGATACCCATTTTACTTTTAATAAAAAACAGCTTGACGATGTTGTAGGTGACCGTCGCGAACAGTGCCGCCGCCGCCGCGCCATTGTAGCCGTAACGCGGTATCAGAAACTGGCTGGCGCCGAGGATCAGTACCGTGAAAAAGAGCATGAAAACGATGTCGTAACGGTAATAGCGCGAGTTGGTCAGGATTTCGGTGTTGAGCCCGGTCATCATGTCGGCGATGCGCGAAACGCCCACCATCAGTACCACCCATTTGCCTTGCGAATAAATGTCGGATTTGGGGATAAGGCCGAAAATAGCGTCGATGTTGCACCAGATCCCGAGGAAGAGGAAGGTTCCGATGATGAACAGGTTCAGGGATGATTTTTTGTAAATGGTATCAATATGCGGGATGTCGTTTTTGACGTAGGCTTCCGAGATAATCGGGGCGCTGATCATCACGATAGCATTTCTGGGAATGGAGATCACCAATGCGATGCGGGAAGCGATGTCGAAGATCGCCGTGCTGCCCAAACCGCCTTCGAAGGCGGGCAAAAGCACTTTTTCGATATGCGGCAGTAATGCCGCGCTCGCGCCGCCCAGCAATACCCAGAGGCCGTACCGGTACATTTCCTTGAATGCGGGATGTTTGACAAAACCAAAATCCAGCGATGTGAAAAGACGGTTCTGAACCCGCAGATAGATCAGCATGGCCACAATAGCCACCGCGTAACTGACCACCGTAAGGTTGACCATCGTGTCAAAAGTGATGATTTTGAACCCGAAAAGAATTACCAGCAAGCTATTGGCAAGTCTCAGCCCGACTTCCCGGATCAGCGATGGTACCGCAATGCGCAGGTTAATCCGCGAATACGATTCCAGCGCCAGCAAATACACCATTCCGACCGTAAGCGGGATGAAAACATAATAGTACCTGACCAGCATCGGGGAGTGGTCGAGGTAAAATTTGAGATATAATGGCTTGAAAAGCAGGTATAGCAGCGCAAATGCCGTGAGCCCAACGAGCGGGGTAATGATAATGAATGTAAAAAGCTGCCTTCGCGAGTGCTCGTCCTGGAACCGGCTGTGAAACCTGACGGCCACCGAGGGTACTCCCAGCAATGCGAACGACATGTAAATCACCGGGAAGGTGAGCAGGGTGGAGGCGTATAAACCCAGCTGTTCCTGGGTCATGTACTGGTTGTAAAGGATCAGGATATTGAAAATGCCGATGACAACACCGACGTAAGAAACAATGGAACTTTTAAATCCCTGACGTACAATAATCCCCATTGAGGCACCACTTGATTACAGGGACGAAGTACGAGAAAAAGCATCAGATAGCCTAACACATACTACTATAATGAAAATCATCCTTGTGGCGGGGGCCAGGCCCAACTTCGTGAAAATTGCGCCGCTGTACCGCGCATTCCTGCAATATCCCGACATGCATCCGCAAATTCTCCACACCGGACAGCATTACGACTTCGCGATGTCGGGAATCTTTTTTGAGCAACTGGGTATTCCGCAGCCCGACCATTTTCTGGACGTCGGACAGGGATCGGCTACTGCGCAAACTGCCGAAATAATGTGTGCATTCGAAAAGGTGATACGGGCTGAAATGCCGGATTTGGTGCTCGTTGTGGGGGATGTCACCTCTACGCTCGCATGTGCGCTGGTGGCCGCGCAAATGCGCATCCCGCTCGTGCACGTGGAGGCGGGCCTGCGCAGCCGCGACCGTGCGATGCCCGAGGAAATGAACCGGATATTGACCGACGCGCTCTCAGACGAGTTATTTGTCACTGAACAGGCCGCCGTTGGCAATTTGCTCCGCGAAAATATTGACCCGCGGCGCATTCACCTGGTGGGGAATGTGATGATCGATTCGCTGGTGCGCTTTCGTCATCGGATTGATGATTTTTCGCCCGGTAAGCATTTGGGTGTCGATGCTGATCGGTACTTGCTCGTCACGATGCACCGGGCGGCCAATGTCGATCACGAGGAAGGCTTGCGGAAGATCGCAGGAATGCTGGAAATGCTTGCCAAGCGCTGGACGACCGTGTTCGTCACGCACCCGCGGACGACCCGCAATGCAGCCCGTTTTGAAATTGACTTTGCTGCATTGGCTAATGTCAAATTACTTCCGCCCCAGGGATATGTCGAGTTTTTAAGCCTGGTACAGCATTCGGTCATTGTTATCACCGATTCCGGCGGGGTGCAGGAGGAAACGACGTTCCTGCGTATTCCCTGCATTACATTAAGAAACAATACCGAGCGGCCGGCTACCGTCGAGTACGGCACCAATTACCTGCTGCCCGATTTTGATGCGCAAAAGGTTTGGGATACCATTGAAAAAATACTGGCGGAGAATTCAAATGACAGCAGAATTCCCCCGCTTTGGGATGGAAATGCAGCGCAACGCATCGTGAATATTTTGAGAGAAAAATACATTAATTCGTAGGTTTGTGGGATAGATGACTCACGCTTCGGATTTACAATGCTTAAAAGGATAAAAAGTGCTGCCTGGGGCCTGCTGAACCAGACCGGCCTCGGTGGTAGCGTTCAGCTGTACCTCGACGGCGCACTGAAACAATACGGATGGTTCAAAAGCTTCCACGCCAAACAATCGATCGACATCAATGGTAACCCGCTTCCCTGGTATACCTATCCTTTTATTCTTTTTCTGAAACCCCGGTTAAAACCTGAATTTCAGGTTTTCGAGTACGGATCCGGCAACTCTACGCGCTGGTACGCCGCGCGGGTGGAGCATATTACGGCCGTAGAGCACGATCGCGAGTGGATCGCGCAAATCAAACCGAAGCTTCCTGCGAATGCCGAGGTTTTGGAACGGCCGCTGGGCGATAGCTATGTAAAATCGGTGCATTCGACGGGTGCGAAATACCATATTATCGTGGTCGATGGCCGTAACAGGGTCAAATGCGCCAAATATGCCTCCGATTTCCTCACCCCCGACGGCGTGCTTATCCTCGACAACTCCGAGCGCGATTGGTACACCGGCGCGAAGGAATACCTGGCCGAAAAAGGTTTCCGCAGGCTCGACTTCATAGGTATGGCCCCGATTGTAGGCATTGAAACTTGTACCAGCGTATTCTACCGCGATGGCAACTGCCTGGGTATTTAAGTCAGAACAGGGCTTTATAAATGATTTTCTCGCATTCCCGGCCGCCAATGCGTGCCTTGAACCGGCTTAGCGAAGGTTTGGGGTTGCCGACATGATCGATAGAAATGCCGAGGTCGAGAATGTTTATATTTTCGTTCCGGCAATAGTCATAAGCAGCTTCAAACAGCATTAGGGACGGGCTTAGGGTGCGGTATTCGGGCAGATACCCGGACATAAAATGGTACAGAACGGTATCGCTTACCCGCACCATCACCGCCATTGCCACCGGCTCGCCCGCAAGCCGGTTCGTAAAAATCAGATAATTTTCAGGAGAAATACTTACAAGCCGGGCCAGCTGATCCGCCGGAGCGGGTAACTTGTAGCCTCGCGAATGGTAACACCGTCGCAAAAAATCTTCCGTAGCCTGGTCGAAAATGCCGCGTTCCATGGTGACCAGCAAGCCACTCTTTTTGCCTTTAGATAATCTACGCCGCTCCGCTGGCTCAATAATTCGGTTAAAACCCTGGTCAGCAATAGGAATATAACGATTAGAATAAGTATGATTGGGGAAAAAACCGGCAGCGAGGTAGCCGCGATGGCAAAATTCGTGTGTCAGCGGAGCGTAACATGACGGCGCCGTTTTAATGGTCAGCGTGTTTCCACCCTTGCGGGTTACCCATTCGCGAACGCAGGCGAGGAGGAATGCCAGTTGTTGCACATTGCACTGCCCCGTCGGGACAATGCCTCCGAATGGGGCCAGAGCAGGTGAAATCCAGCCGTGAGGCCCTGGTATGCAGTGAAATAGGGCCAAAACGGTACCGGAGTCTTTGGAAGTAAGAATAAATGAATAAATTAGGTCAGAAGTCTGAACAGCGAGTTGTTCCCTCTTGAAAAACAGCCAGGGAACGGTAGTAGGAAAGGGGGCATCCTGCAATGGAAATACCTCCACGACGCTGTCGTCGTCGATCCATGAGCCGAGAGAAGTGTGTGTAAAAGTATTACTGATCGGACCTAAAAGTTATAAGATGTGTGTTAAATGTGCTCAGACCAAGGATTTTGATAAATAATTGATATACTAATTTGATATTTTTTATGTTTAATA
>CAMLNK010000333.1 GCA_946481035.1 uncultured Dyadobacter sp.
ACGTCACAAATCGCCAAAAGTTGATTGAATAAACTCATCCCTGTCAGGTTGCCGGTAAAAGCACATTCTTTGATTGATTCATTAGCGACCAGGATTTCTATCCCATATGCTTTTGATATTGCGGTAAATACGTCTTCTGCGGGTATTTCCTCAAAGTGGAAATCGGGAGCGGCTTTCGATGCTGCAACCAGCTCGGGATTGTCGACAATGTAGGAAGTGATGGTCTTGGCCACAGCGTCGTAAATGGCCTTTTGGTTGGGCGTTACCACAACGCCGTCCAGCTTACTATGATCATTTTTGTTGGTGGTGTAAACTGAGACGCTGCCCGTTTTAACAATCACTTCGATCGTCCGGTTATTGGGTTGTGGTTTAATGCGAAAGCTGGTGCCCAATACTTCCGTAGCCAGTTCGCCGCTATGGATCAGGAAAGGCTTCTGTGTGTTCCTTTTCACATTGAAGAACGCTTCTCCCGAAAGAAATACGGTCCTATTCTTTTTACCGTAATCTGCATCAATGACAATACTGGCATTCTTTTCGAGAATAACAGTCGTGCCATCCGGCAGTATAGTCAGTTGGCGGGAAGGTGCCGCATTTGTGGTCTCAATACCATGGACCAGTGCCGGTTTGTCCTGGTTAGAAGTTACATAGAAATAGGAAAACACGGCGATCAGTACGCTTGCAGCGAGCCCGGTCCATAAACTGGCCCTTTGCCACAGCGGCTTTGCTGCGGTCGGGAGACCCGTGTGGCTGGCAATCCGGTGCCAAAGCCTCCTGGATGTTTGCTGGTACTCCGTCTCATCCTGAAAAATATCATAATCGGCATCGGAATGGAATTGAGCCCACTTTTCAAGCAATTTTTGCTCGTCCGTGGTCATTTTGTCTGAAAGATATTTTTCCGACAGTTTGTCGAATTCTCCTTTGGTCATGGCTTGTCAATTTTGAGAGGTGAAGTCTTTTAGTTGCTCGCGAAGCAATTTCACAGACTTAGTAATATGGTATTCCACGGCCTTGTCGGTCAGATGCATCTGTTGGGCGATTTTCTTGACAGGCAGGTTGTCTATCTTACTAAGCCGGAATATGGCGGCGGTTTTCTCCGGCAGTTTTTTCAATGCGTTTTCCATGGCATTGTCCAGGTCCTGCGGAGACATGATTTTTTCAGCTTCCACACTATCAAGAATCTCATTAATAAGCTTGTGTTCAAAATATTTCCGCAGGTCGATTTTGGATTTAATGCATTTGTTGGAAAGATTACGCGCAGCAACGAAGAGGTAGACCTTCAAGTTTTGAATGTTCGATTTCTCCCGGTTCTGCCACAAGCTGGTCATCAGATCATGAACGACTTCTTCACAGTCTTCTTTGGAACCCACTAGTTGAAAAGCGAATCCAAGTAGTTTTCGACAATACCTGTGATATATTGCCTCAAATGCTTTCGGGTCATGGGTTGCCATCAGGCCCAGTAATGATTCGTCCGGCAAATCTTGATAGTTCATCTGCTTAATGCTGATTTTTCTTAGGGTTCCGGTTTTTTGATAATCCCTAAAACTTTTTTGATTTTTTTTTGTCGCATTCCGTGATTTTGCCTTAAGGGCCTCTAATGCCACTTTTGCCCGATTTTCATGGCGGTCGTACACGGTACGTGTCCCATGCGCACACGCTTGCAGCGGCCGACGTACCGCGGGAAGGGATGCTATATTCTGATTGTGTGGCTATAAAGTGGTCGGATTACGGCAGTTGTGCGGAAGGCATCGCCGGATGACAAATTCAGGCAAGCCCTTTTCCGGCAATATTATGGATGACCCATAGGCCGGGGTATGAACTGGTTCGGAGGAGACGTGCACTCCAAAACTTTCCATTTGTACGCCCCAAAAGAACGTATATTGATATACGCTAGGCGGATTGAACGGTCAAATCAGCTTTTTGAAGATTGTACTGTGAATTTAGGAGGCATCACGGAGAGTGGCATAGAAAATAATTGAAACTGGATTTGAAATTCGTTGTTTGTGGCTTCAACGATTTTAGTGAACTATAAGATTAATTCTACTTTTAGTGCTTGTCTTTCTGGATTCCGACTGCTTGAAAAACGCTGAGAAT
This sequence comes from uncultured Dyadobacter sp., assembly GCA_946481035.1. The sequence goes on from CAMLNK010000333.1 coordinate 2,092, forward strand.
TTTGCTTTTTCCTATTTCCTGAAATGCTATCAAAGGAATGCTACTCAAGTTGGAACAATCGTTGATGGTTTTCTAAACTTATTCAAATCGGAATTGTATTTTTTTGGGTAGTGCTGACAGCGATTGCCGGTACATTTGCATGGCCCGGATACTCTTCGTCGCTCATGAACGAGCAGGGAAATGTCCATTCCCACTCTTGCCTGTGATAGTGATGATTGGACTGAATGGATGGTGCAGCGGGAAGAGTATCTCAAATGTATCCGATGACATAGCTGAAATTATGGAGTTGAACCAGCAACAAAAACAGGCACTGAGAAGTCTGGAATCTGCTTTTAAGCAATGTGCATTGGCCGATATCCAATTCTGTGGGATGGACGGAGCCCTTTACTACGCCTCCGGGCAGTGCCTGGAAGTATATGCTAATATTGAATTACCTGGCAGCGTTTTTGGTGCTTACCACGCCGTCGCGCGAGCTCAATACATTGCCCATGAGCACTCGGAGCAGTGGGCCGGAACGGTAAGGGACAGCGATACTTACAAGGGATCCGGAGGTTGGTAGGGCACTTGTGGATCGCAGGAGGTGAAAATCGAAACGTCGTAATAACTAAGTTCTCAAAGTTGAAATGGAAACTATTTTAGTCATTGATGGTCAACCGAAGTCCCGGCGAAACTTCGTGCACTTTCTTCTGAAACGGCTTCCCGAAATGAAACTGGTATTGGTTGATGATCAGAAGGATCTCGACAGTCTGGAAGGGATACCCGTGTTTGATGTGATCGTTATTTGTCCCGGCGCAGCGTCCGATTTATACAATACGCTTCGCTTAATCGGTAATGCCGAAAGGGCGTTTCCAAAGGTTCCGGTCATGATCTATGACGACCATTCAGATGTGGAGGATATCCCGCTTTTTTTTCAGACCGGAGTGTGGGGATTTGTCTCAAAGACCGAAAGACCTGACGAGGTGGCTGCATGTGTCACCAGCCTGTTGAACGGAAAGAAGTATATCTCCGAGCAGACCCAAAGGCTGTTGTTTGGAGGAACAGGTAACGCCGGAAAATCCGAAGAGTGCTGTTCGCGGGTGCTTAAGATTTTGTCGCCGCGTCAATTTGAAATAGCACAACTTCTGTGTCAGGCATTTCGAATAGGTGACATTGCCCGCAAATTATCCATTAACTCTTCAACCGTTAGCAACACCCGGACTTTGATATTCCGGAGGATGGGCGTAAAATCGATCGCCGAACTGAGACGCGTTATGAACGCGGAGCTGCCGACCTGAGGTAACTCAAAAGCGCTTCTAATATTCCGGCAGCCCGCATCCGTCGCCGAATGGGAACAATACGTGCTCTGCCTGGATGATGCCAGCGTGGAGAATGGCTGAGCATCTCACAGGTTTCCTCACTTTGCCAAAGCGTCAGCCGGCCAGCGTACCGCTTTGCCGCTTCGTTTAAATGTAGGCATTTGAGCGTCCCAATTCTTTAATTGCGCGGTTAGCAAGGTAGCAAGCTCTTTCAACTTCTGAGGATAGCTTCGGGAAACGTCGATGGTTTCGCCGATGTCGCTTTTGAGATTATACAATTCCAGCGATTCCGTCCGGTGCTGGTAGACCAATTTCCAATCCCCTTTTCGTAGCGCACTGGCCCACGAAATGGCGGGGCCTTCCTGTGGTATCCATCGGTTTGGATGGTGCCAAACCAGCGCACGGGTAGAGTCGATCCATGCGGGATTTTTCAGAACAGGGGCGAAAGAACGGCCGTCCAGCGGTTGGACGAGCGGAGGGTTGCGCGATCCGGCCAATTCCAGGATGGTTGGGAAAAAATCTTCGATTGTCACGTATTGATGGGCTATTTTGGCCGGCTTCACTACCTGCGGCCAGCGCACCAGCATCGGAACGCGGATACCTCCTTCGTAGACGGAACCCTTCCCTGCGCGCAAGGGAAGATTATGACTGTAAGCAGGCGCAGTCCGGGGGGGCGAGGTGCTGAGGCCGCCATTGTCGGACATAAAGATGACAATGGTGTTGCGGGTAAGCTTTTGATCGTCCAGAAACTTCAACAGATCGCCCAGGCTTTTATCCATGCCTTCTATAAGTGAAGCATAGTTGGCCTCCACGCTGTCCAGTCCGGTTTTCAGGTATTTGTCGACAAATCGTTTGTCTGCCATGATGGGCGTATGGATGGCGTAGTGCGCCATGTAAAGGAAGAACGGTTGTTTGACAGCGACCGGCTTTTGCACGGCTTTTATTGCTTCCAGTGTAAGGGCCTCGCTGAGGAATGTGTCCGAACCATGATAAGCTTCCAGCCCGGGCACGGCGTTTCGGTTCGGTTTACCTTTCACGGGCCGGTCGTAGTTGTCTTCACCCCGGTAACTGGCAGGATGGCCAATTTCATTTCCGGCAATGTTGATGTCGAAACCCAGGTTCTTAGGGTCGGAGCCGGGCGTCCCGGCGGAGCCGAAATGTGCCTTGCCGCAATGAATCGTGTAGTAACCCGATTCCCGCAGCAGCGCAGGTAAGGGAGTGGCATGGATCGTATGTTCAATCCCGGGCACCGGACTCATGCCGTTGATGTTCCAGGCTACATGGTTCAGTGTGGTATCCGGGTAGTCCGTATTGGTGTTTTTGTTTGGTGATGTCCAATGCGTTACGCGCGAGTGGGTCGCATTCATACCTGTCATTAACGCGACACGCGTGGGTGTGCAAACGGGCATAGCGTAAGCATTGGTAAATTTCACCCCTTCACGGGCCAGGCGTTCCATATTTGGCGTGTGGTACCGGCGGTTAAAAGGTGTCATTTTTGTCCAAAAAGGCACGGAAGTGTCTTGCCAGCCCATATCATCGACCATAAATACAATGATGTTGGGTTTGGAGGCCTGCCCGAAGACGGCCTCCAAACCCAACATCAGCAAACATCCAACCAACCCGAACGATTTGATTAAACGGCTCATCATTTTCAATGCATTATTTTGATTTGAATGCTTCATTGTGCTGCGTTTGGGTTGGTTGTTTCAAAAATTAATAGCCTTCGTTCTGTTTCAAGTTCGGATTTGCGTCAATTTCCGATTGAGGTATCGGATATAGCACATGGTGTGGTTTCGCATTTTTTCCGCGCGCTACTGCGCCTGAAATAAATTTCCCCATCCGGATCAGATCCTCCCGCCGCTTTCCTTCCGTGAAGAACTCCCAGCCACGTTCCTGCAACAGGTAGTCACGCAAGGCCTCCTTCGTGGTAAAACTGCCTAACGTCACTTCCGGCACGCCGGCGCGGGTGCGGACTTGATTAACCAGACTGATCGATTCTGCGTTTGGCCCGGTTAGCTCATTCAACGCTTCTGCCCGGCTCAGGAGGATATCCGCGTAACGGATCACCGGAATATCGTTGCCGTTATTTTGGGAAATCGCATTGGGATCGGGCGTGTATTTGAAACTGCGTGCATTATCCAATGGCTTTCCATTCGCGTCTTCTACCAGTTTGAGCGTCTTACCATTCGTGTCCGTGTAT
>CAMLNK010000334.1 GCA_946481035.1 uncultured Dyadobacter sp.
CACGCCTGGCGACACAAGATTTACGCGTATTGGGGCGAGTTCCACGGCCATGGCACGTGTAAATCCGTCCATGGCAGCGCAAATGCTCGCACCTACGGACCAGCCCGCATTCGGGCGGGCGCTCACGATCCCGCCCGTAAGCACGATCGAGCCACCTGCACTGATCCGGGCCGCCGCATATTTGACAGCCATAAACGCGCCCCAGTATCGGAGATTGAAAAACCCGCGGGCCGTAGCGACTTCCGTTTCATTGATTTTACTGAGTAAAAGGCTTTCCCCAGCCGTAAAAACGAGGTGATCGAGCGAACCTATTTCCTCGAAAAGCCGCTTGATCGAGGCCTCGTCCGAAAGATCGGACTGCATTCCAAAACCATTGCCGGGCAATTCCGCCACGGCCTTCTGCACCCGGGCCGCATTGCTCGATACGACGACCACATTTGCCCCCTCTGCCGCCGCCGCTTTGGCCGTTGCCAGCCCCAATCCCGAACTGCCGCCCAGGACCACTACTTTTTTACCTTTTAAAGAGAACTCTGAATTTGAAGTTTCCATTTGTGTTGATTGTTTTGACAATACAAATCTCCCCTACCGGGCTGCCAAAGCACTTAACAAATGGTAAAAAACGGTTTCAGCGCAGGTTTTTCCGAATACGACTGAGCGATTGCGGCGTAATGCCGAGGTAAGAAGCGACGTCGGAAAGCGGAACGCGCGTTGCAATATCCGCCTGCCGCGTCAGAAACTGCTGGTAACGCGCGGCCGAGTCCTGACCAAGGTAGGCATTGCGGATCTGGATCTTTTCGAGCAATGTCTGATTGGTGAGCGTGTCAATCATCGCTTTCAGGTAAGGCACGCGGGTATATAGCGTCGACAGATCGGTCCTGGTAATGCATAAAACCTGCACCTGGCAGGCCGCGCAAATACTTTCGTGTGCCGTCACATGGTTATTGAAGCTATTCAGGATAGTGCAAAACTGATTTTCTTTTAAAAAGTAGTGCGTTACCTCGTTACCTTTTTCATTGGTAACCATAATGCGCAGCACGCCATTCAGCACGAAAAACATTTCCTGGCAAATCTTCCCGCCTTTGAAAAGCACATCACCTTCCCGGAACTGCCGCATTGTAAAAGCATTCAGGATTATTTCCTGGTCGGCAGGCAGGATCGTTCCGGTAAGTTGGAGAATCGAGATTAGCCTTTGTGACATAGGTTCTTTTGGAATGTTTATTCAAATATAATATCCTTCAAAACAAAAAGCCCTGCGCTTTTGAAGGCACAGGGCTGGTAATAGTCCGGTTCAGGTTTTAATACCCTTCGTTCTGATACATTTTCTCCGGGTTCAGCTTCGTTTCGTCAAACGGAATCGGATAGTAACGGTCTTTCTTTCCAAAATTGCTGAGTTTCGCGATACCGAAATTCTCCTGCTTTTTGCTCTTGAAAAAAGTTACGAGCTCGTCGGTGGTGAAGAAGCGCAGCAGGTCGAACCAACGATGGTTTTCGAATGCAAGCTCTACACGGCGTTCGTGCAGGATGGCAAGTTTCAAAGTTGGATATTTGGCTGCATAGTCCGCATTCGCTTTGGCAACCGCATATTTCGGCAAGCCGGCACGCTCGCGCACCTGGTCCAGGAAGCCGATAGCCGCCGGCTCGTCACCTAGCTGCATATTCACTTCGGCCAGCATCAGAAGCACATCAGCGTAACGGATCAGGATCCAGTCGTTACCGCCGTAGCCGTTGGTAGTCGCTGCCGAGCTGGCATCACGGTATTTAGTGATAAAATAATCCTTCACGATCGGATCGTTTGCGAATTTGATCGAGAAGTCTTTTCGCACATCACCTTCTTCATAATCCTGTACCAAATCCGGCGTAACATTACCGCCCGAGCCCGACGACGCAAACAATGAGTTGATCGTCTCGCCCTTCGCCTGGTTGTTGCGGGCAATGGAAGATGAGAAGTTGATGTCCCCTTGCTTGTTCACGACCTGGAAGATGATCTCCGCATTTGTCGACTTTTTAGCCACATCAAACACATCCGCGTAAGGAACTTCCTTCAATTCGCCGAACGAGCGCAAGTTGTATGAGGCCGTGAGGTATTTTTTGGCTTCGTTCAGGTTCGCGGTGCGGTTAGCAGCGTCAAGCGCGGTCGCCATGGTGAGATACACCTGGCCCAGCAATGCATTGGCGGCGGCTTTGGTCACCTTGCCTTTGGTGTTGGCAGTCTGTTTGTCAGGCAAAGTCGAAGCCACGGCGTCTTTCAGGTCCTGCGCGATCTGGTTGTAGACCACATCCTGCTTCTCGCGGAAGGTCGCGGCCGTTACTTCATCGGTACTGAGCAATTCTTTGGTCACCAAAGGCACATCGCCCCATTTGCGCACGAGGTGGAAGTAGGTCAATGCGCGGATGAATTTCGCCTCGGCTTTGTACTGCTCTTTCAGGTTTGCATCTGCAAAAGTCACGCGCTCGATACCCGCCAGCACCTGGTTGCAGCGCGTCACCATCTGGAACAGCGTCAGCCAGTGCGATTTCAGGTAAGTATTGCTTGGCAACAATGAGAAGTCGTTGAATTGGAACGGCTCACCTGCATTCGACTGGTTATCATTACGGCCGGTATTGTCCGAACGTTCTTCACTAAACAAACCGCTGTTCTCGCCGATGCCATTACCATCGCGAAGCGAGTTGTAGATACCATTCACGGCCAGCGCGACGTCATCGGGCGTCCCGTAAAACGTGGGAGCCGATACTGCATTCGGGTTTTCCTGGTCGAGAAAGTCGTTGGAACAACCCGCCAGGGCCACCAATCCGAATGCTGAAAATAATGTATTGAAAATGTATTTACGCTTGATCATCTCTTCTGCTGCTTAAAATGTAATACGGGCACCGATGTTGTAGGCACGCACGAGCGGATATTTTCCGTAGTCGACGCCCGGCGTCAGGTTAGCGCCGTTGTTATAATCGACTTCCGGATTGTAGCCCAGGTATTTGGTCAAAGTGAAAGCATTGTCCACACCCACGTACACACGCAATGCACTGATCGCATTGTTGGTAAGGCTGCCGATGCTGTTCATGGTGTAGCCCAATGTAAGATTGGTACATCTCAGGAAAGAGCCGTCCTGCAAATAGAAGGTCGACAAACGCGTGCTATTGCTTTGCGTTCCCCCGCGTGAGGCGCGGTACACGTGCCCGTCACCCGGCTGCGACTCCGAACGGTAGCGGTTCGCCACTTTGGCATACTGGTTACCCGATCCTTCCATATTGTACAGATAATAATCCTGACCATCGAGCACCTTGTTGCCATAAGAACCGTTGAATGACGAACTGAAATCGAAGCTTTTATAGCTGGCCGTAATCGCAAAACCATAGGTGAATTTGGCATGCGGCGAACCTATCACACGCTTGTCGGCATCGTTCACGACGCCATCGTTGTTCACGTCTTCGAAATACAGGTCACCCGGGCGAAGCGGATTGGTAGAAGCCGTCGAACGGGCAGGCCCTTTGAGCTGGTACCCAGCCGGGAACGACTGCGTCGAAGAGTTATAAGCCGCATTATCGGCTGCAATATTCTCCATATCTTTCTCGCGCACCATTCCTTTTACCTTGAAACCATAGAACATACCGATCGGCTGGCCTTCCTGGGTAATGTGCGTCAGATAAGAACGCTCGGCACCGTTGGTAATGATCGTGCTGGCACCACCCATGTCGAGTACTTTGTTGCGGTTGACGGAAATGTTACCGCTTACATTCAGGTCAAAATCCTGCGTCGAGATCACGCGGGCGTCAACTTGCAAATCGATACCCTTATTTTGCACTTTCGAATTTCTGAGGTTGGTCAAAATCGTAGAAGCACCGGAAATGGCCGACAACGGCTGGTTAAACAACAGGTTGAACGAGCGGCTGATGTAGTAGTTCGCCATGATCGACAAACGGTCGTCAAACAAACCCAGGTCAGCCCCGAAGTTGTACTGCGAAGTAGATTCCCAGCCCAGGTTCAGGTCTTTGATACCCGTAGCCCACATGGCCGTGTTCACCGATCCGTTTCCGTACACTACCCCTCCCGGTGTTGCCATCGTTTGCAGGAAGTTGTAATCACCGATGTTGTTGTTACCGCTCAGCCCCCAGCTTGCACGCAGTTTAAGTGTAGAAGTATTGCCTAATACATTTTTATAGAACTCCTCATTGGAAATATTCCAGCCGGCAGACACCGACGGGAAGTTACCCCAGCGGTTGTTCGGGCCGAAGCGCGACGAACCGTCGGTACGGAAAGTGGCGGTCAGGTAATATTTGCCATCGTAGTTGTAAGCCGCACGTGCCAGGTACGAAAGCAACGTCCAGTTCACCTTGCCGGTAGCGCTGTTCATTGAAAAATTCGTTGCGTCGGCACCTTTTCCGGTAATTTCTTCGATCCGGTCATTTGAAAAACCGCGGGCGGTTACTGCCAGCACATCTTTATTGTTTTCCTGAGCAGTATAACCGACCAATCCATCGATACTGTGCTTACCTAGCTGTTTTTTGTAGTTCAATGTAAACTCGGCCAGCTTATCGATCTGCTGGGTAGTCTGTGCAACCGCATTTGCCGCGGCAATTGCCTGGGGAGATCCCGGAGGATTGGCACCGCTGCTCAGGCTGGTGGGAGCATAGAACTCGTATTTCTCGCCGTAAGTTTGCAAACCGAGATTAACCTTGAAATTCAGATCGGGAATGATCTCGTAGGTAGCAAATCCGCTAAACGTCCCGCGCTGGCCTCTGCGGTTGATATGCGTTTCGGTTGCAAGCGCCACCGGGTTTTCGATGGATTGGTAACCATAAGCAGAGCTCAATGCCGCCGCTTCGTTTTTCGCAAGGCTGCCATCCTCATTATATGCTTTGAAAATCGGCATATAGATCAATGCGCCGAGAATTGGTCCTCTGTCGAAACGGCCTTCCTGTACCTCGCGGTTGGTATTATAGGTAAATGCAAGGTTCGCGCCTACTTTCAGTTTTTTGTTAATGTCGGCATCCAGGTTCGTCCGGAAATTGGTCCGGTGTTGGCCGGTACTCAGGATAATACCCTGCTGGTTGAGCTGCCCGCCGCTGATCGCGTAGCGTAAGCCATTCTTTCCGCCTGAAAACGAGATATTATGACGGTGTACCGGCGCATTACGGTAAAGCTCGTCCTGCCAGTCGGTATTGTATTTGGGGGTGATCAGCTTCTGGTTCGCGAAATCATACAAATCAGTCGGAATGCTCACAGAGCCCGCATTGCCTACGTTTTTGATACGGGTTGCATTGTCGTCGGAGTACATGCCGTCGTTCCAGGTCTTGCCCGCATTCACCATCAGATCGCGGTAGCTCGCATTGCGTCCGTCGATCACCAGCTGACCAAATTCGGAAGCATTCAAAAGATCAACCTTCTTGCTCAACTGGTTCACACCGAACTGATATTCGTATTCCAGTCGGCCCTTACCTTCCTTACCTCTTTTGGTCGTGATCAGCACCACCCCACCCGCAGCCCGCGAACCGTAAATAGCCGCCGACGCCGCATCTTTCAGAATGTCGATCGATTCAATATCATTAGGATTGATGAAAATATCATTACCTGCCGGGTAGCCGTCGATCACA
>CAMLNK010000335.1 GCA_946481035.1 uncultured Dyadobacter sp.
CAGCCTCGCCGAACGGTATCATCGGAAAGGACCTGATCCTCGAACATGTACACCCTGATTTGAAAGGTTATGCATTGATGTCGGATGCATTTTATGAGGCATTGAAAAATGCGAAATTCATCCGTCCGGAAGTCCATGCTGAAATGTCTTTCGCCCAACTCAAAAAGGAAATGCCCATACCGGCTGTCGATTCGCTTGCCGGGGTGTATAAAATAGCCAATTTGAAAAGCAGCTGGCCGTTCAACGCCGCCCTGGACCGGGATTCTTTGAAAACCGATACTTTCGAAGAATGCGTCGCATTTGACCTTGCTTATCGGCGCATTTCGTGGGAAAACGCGATGGATCAGGCTTATAGTCATTACATCGAGGCTGGAAACTATCGCGAAGCGCGTGAAATCGTGGAGGCACTGATTTTGGAGCAACCGACAGACGCTGCTGCTTTGTACTCCAAATCAGCCATGCTCAGCGGACGGTTAGGTGACGAGCGAAATGCGTTGTTGAGTTTTCAAAAGGCATTCCGTTTAGCACCCTCGTTCGAAACCGCCCGTTATCTTTTTGTATTGTTCCTAAACATGGACGAGCCTGAAAAAGCCATTCCTTATCTGGAATATGCGATCAGCAACAACACATCCGGGCTCAATCTTAAGCCCGTACGTGCGCTTGTGCAAGAGGTGGTTTCGCTGCGGGCACGCCTGCCGATCGATTCGTCGGATGTCTCGGTGCTAAGCCGCATTGCTTCGGCATACTATAAAATGGATAATCGTGACGGGGCGTTGCGGTATGCACGGAAGGTGCTGCGGTTGAATGCGCGGGATGCAACTGCTTTGCAGTTGATGACTTCGCTCTCTTTACCGAAGTAAGTATAGTTATACCACGAGATTTGTTGGATTTTGGTCGCATTCGCAAGCGTAGTGCCAAGTTTTTGCAGCATATTCCGTCTCTGAAATAGTAGCAGATGCAAAATTCCGGTATTCCCAGAAAGTTTTCGAACAAATTTTACAACTGGCAGATGAATTAGCCTAAGGCTGAATCACCCGAAGTACCTCCTCCTTATAATTCCGCCCGATCGGAATCTGGTAACTTCCCCAAATAATCCGGTTCCTTTCAATCCGTCTTATCTTATCAACAGCCACTATAAACGACTTGTGCACGCGCAGGAAGCGGGCAGGCGGGAAAATGTCGAGCATGGCTTTGACGGATCCTTTGATGACGACTTTGCCGGCGACGGTATGGATGATGGCGTAGTCTTTCAGGCCCTGGATGTGGGAAATGTCGTCGAAGGCGAGGCGGACGCGCTGGACGCCGCTTTTGACAAAAATGAAGTCATTTTTTTCCTCCGAAAGGTTCTGTTCGAGGTTGGTGTTCTGCTCTTTGAGTTGTAGGAAATCGCGTACTTTTTCGAGGGCATGCTGGAACCGGGCGTACGAAATGGGTTTCAGGAGGAAATCAATCACACCGAGCTCGTAACCTTCGAATGCATAGTCGCGGTAGGCGGTGGTGAAAACGGTGACGGGCGGCTGGGCGAGTGATTTCAGGAAGTCGATGTCGTTCATTTCAGGCATTTCAATGTCCAGAAACAGCACTTCCGGTTCGTGCGCTTGCAGGTACACGAGGGCATCACGGGCGTTGCTGAACTGTACCGCGCCGGTAATGCCCGATTTTTGCAAATATTCTTCCAATATCTCTCTCGCGAGAGGCTCGTCGTCGATGATCACGCATTGCAGCATACGTTGCCTTTTTTGTCCGGTAAAATCAGTTGGAAACCCGGTTGGAAACCCGGTTGAATGTGTAGCTCAGGTAATCGTCGCCAACCATGAGCTTTTTTGAACCGTCGAGTATAAATAACACATTTTCGTCGCCTTTCAAGAGAAAGAACGACTTTTCCGGTTGGTCGGGGTCTAGCTGGATGACCATCGCCTCGGGATCGTCGGCAGTACCCCGGACGAGCGCCCATTTTCCGGTGCGCGGTTTGTTGCGGAAAAGCGAACCGCTCCACTCGTAAGTCGTCGGTTTTTTAGTTTGCGGGTCCTGGAAAAAAGTAAAGCCCCATTTCAGCTTCGCACAATCGGGTTCGACCGAAATATGCATCACCGGCGCCATCGGCTGGCAACGCACGCGCCCGTGAAAGACGCCCCAGACATGCGCGCCCTCGGCTATCGGCTGGCGGGTGGTGGTTTTGGAAGGAACATTAGCAAGCGGCGCCGATTGCGCGACCGCATTTTGCAGCGTCATAAGGCAGGCGGCAATGAACAATAGGGTTTTCATGGCTAACAAATGGTTTTACAGATTAGCGTTCTGCCTGTTGAAAGTATAACTGAATCCCGCATTTCCGATCATCAGATTTCCCTGCGTATCCAACAAATGCAGCACGCGATCGCTCATTTGCAAAAGGGTAACAGCAGCTTGCGAATCAGTTGGTTGCAATGTAAAAATCTGCTTACCGGGTAACTTGCCGGTGTTTTTTGAAATAACCCATTTACCCGAAATCTCCTTGCTGAAACCGTCGTTCATAAATCCCTGGGTGCTGGGCTTGGTCATACCATAGGTGTAATGCAGCTTGAAATCGTCGCGGCCGAGGTTGCGCGGGTCGCGGCGGAGGGTCAGGCGCCATTTAATCATTTCGCAATCGAGGTTGCCGGGAATGGCGAGCAAATGCCTGGGTATGGCGTCGCAGGGTGTGGCTGCGACAAATATTTCAGGCTCGGGCGATATGGCTCCGGGTGTGACCCAGCCAGAAGCAGCGCCTACTATGAATATTAAAAGCAAATGCAGGATGTACTTTTTCATGGCAAATTGTGATTATGCGTTGGCAAGATTGATTTCCATAAATACACTGAAACGTTCCTTTTGATCATCGATCCGCAGGCTGTGGCGCGACGGGTACAGCAATTCCAGCCGCTTGCGGAGGTTGGCCAGGCCGATTCCGCCCTTGCTGTCTTTCGATGTGGTGTTCGATTTGCTGTTTTCGATCGTCACTTCGAGCGCCGAAGCTCCCACGCGGATTTTCCCGTGCAGCCAGCCCTTGTCGGACTTGCGGCTGACACCGTGTTTGAATGCATTTTCGACCAGCGGCAGCAGCAGGAGCGGTGCTATTTCCTTGCCGTCGGGGTTGCCGGCCACTTCCAGCGAAATGTCCGGGTTGTTGTCATAACGGATCCTTTCGAGCTCAATATAGTTGTGCAAATAGCTGATCTCCTTGTCGAGCGAAACGGTGCTGTCGTCACTGTCGTAGAGCATATATTCCATCATTTCGGACAGTTTCAGCACCACTTCCGGCGCCAGGTCCGACTTCTTCAGGGTCAGTGCATAGAGGTTGTTGAGGATATTGAAAAGAAAATGCGGGTTCACCTGCGAGCGCAGGAAATTCACCTCCGCATTAAGCTTCTCGACGACAATCTTTTGCAGGATACGCTGCTGCTCATACCAGTCGATGCTTAGTTTCAGCGCCACCATCAATGCGAGGTACCAGAGCGTACTGAAAAAATTATAGGAAAGCGCCTCCGCGATATTGCTGTTCCGCATCGGCCCGATTATATAGCCATATAAATAGTAGTCGAAAAAGCCCTGGACCACCAGGTAACAGAGGATCGAAAGCATTACCAGTCCGAAATACCGGCCATACCGCTTTCTCAACAGGTATTTGGGCAAAAAGTAATGCAGGTTCAGGTAAGCGATCACGATCAGCAGCGCGACGCGGACCACCACGCATATCGCGAAAAAGTTGAGACTTGCCTTGTAAATCAGGTACCGCTTTTCGTAAAGGAAAAAGCCTGTAACGAGCACCCAGTAACAAGCATGCACCAGCGCATATTTGACTGAAACTGTTCGGTTTGAGAACGGAAGCCGTACTTGTTTTTCCAGAAAGGGCGTTTCCATGGGCGCGATTTGAAATGATGTGGTAAATGAATGGAAAAGATCGCTACGGATGAAATTATATCGACCAACACCCAAAAAAGTAGAGCAAATACGGGAATGCTGCCAATTCCAATTTTCTTAACGTTTTATTAATCCATATCTCTGCAACTGTGCTTATTTAATTGTAATTTTAGAAGAATACTTTATATAAATCTTTCAACTCAACCCCATAAAACCAAATGATGAAAGTTCTATGTAAGTTTGGACTGGTATGGTTGCTCATCGCGCTGTTTGCAGCATGCGAAGACCACGATACCCCGCAGGATGTTGTCAGGCAGAACGGTTTGCCGCTGAGCGGTTCGCAGGAGATGCCGGCAAAGATCACCCCGGCTACCGGCTGGGCCGATGTTTCGTATAATAAGTCGACACACTTGCTCACTTTTACGCTCAATTGGGCCAACCTGACAGGCATTCCCACGGGTGCACATATCCACGGGACCGCGGCGCGAGGGACGAATGCGAGTATCAAATTCGATTTCTTTTCGGCTATTCCAAAAACCACAACCGGCTCTTATTCCACTACGGTGACTGTGGACGGTGTAAGTATCAACGAAAACGACCTGTTGAACGGCCTCTACTATTTCAACATCCACACACCGACAAACCCCGGCGGTGAAATACGGGGGCAGATCGAATTTTATGACCAGCCGCATATTGTGGTTGCAAAAGGTCTGGTGCTTCAAGGCTCGCAGCAGGTGCCACCCGTCGTTTCCGCAGCAACCGGAACCGTGGATGTGATGTATAACAAATCAACCAAGCTGCTAAGCTATTTCATCAAATGGAAAGACCTGGAAGCGACGCCAACCGGTTCCCATATTCACGGAATAGCCGCCCCAGGCGCCAATGCACCTATTCAGCACGACTTTTTCACCAATTTCCCTAAAACGTTATCGGGAGAATTCTCCAATTCGGTGATAGTGGATGAAGTAAAGATCAAGGAAATGGAGCTGCTCAACGGGCTGTATTATTTCAATATCCATAATATTCTCCATCCGGCAGGGGAAATCCGCGCACAAATCGTGTTCTGATTCTTCATGATTTTTTAAAATACAATCCCGCCCCTCGGTCCAATTGGGGGCGGGATTGTTTATTTAAAAGTACGAAAGCGCAGACGAACGGCGTAATGCGGCATTAGTACGACGATTTTATTCTACAAATGCATTTGGCCGATACTTGGGGTCGTTCGTCGATAACGCCGCCCGCTGCTTTTAGTATTCTGTAAGATGCTGTATCATTGTGTTATAACTCCTAACTAGATCGTTCCGATGTTCCGATTTTTCCATATTCCGCATCTTGACGTCCGGCACTTCCGCAGGCGCTGGATTCTTTGTGTCGCATTGGTTTTGGGTTGCGTATATGGTGGACGGTCACAGCAGGTTGACCCCGATCTGTCGGCGTTGATCCGGGAGGAAAGGGCGTTCGCAGCGAAAGCGGTGGAAACGGATGTTCCGACGGCCTTTCTGGCTTACCTGGATAGCGCGGGAGTGATATTCAATGGAGAAAGCGCGGTGAACGGCATTGCCGAATATAACAAAGCGCCGAAGGGCGGGAAAGATCTTCTGAAGTGGTATCCCATTATCGGCCATATTTCCCGGGGAGGCGACCTGGGCTTTACATCCGGTCCGTTCCAGTTTTTTGCCGACCGCTCCCAGCATGCTGTCGGC
>CAMLNK010000336.1 GCA_946481035.1 uncultured Dyadobacter sp.
AACTTACAGGATTTATCGCCCATAAATTTGTACAAATTCAGCAGCAAACCAAGCATTCAAAATATTGATATCCAAATTTCCTAAACCCCTTTTTACATCATACAGAAATAAAACACTGATAGAAACCCATTTTATCACATCAATACCGGATTTCATCCCATTACTCACCCATCAAAGTCAAGAACTCCCAAACTGGTATCATATTGGCATCTTTTAAAACATGTATATTACTTCCATTGAAATAAAAGACAAGCGGTTCGACCTCGGCGAAGGGGTCGGCTCGGACGCTACACACACCACCCCGCAATACGCCTACGCTGTATGCTGCCTCCGCACCGATTCGCCCGTTACAGGTATCGGCCTGGCATTTACGCTCGGCGCGGGCACCGATCTCGTCTGCAAAGCCATCGAATATGTTTCAGTTGCATTAAAAGGACGGGAAATTGAAGAACTCATGGCCGATTTCGGTAACGAATACCGGCGCATGGCCGACTCGCCGTCGCTCCGCTGGCTCGGGCCGCATAAGGGCGTCATCCACCTCGCTTTGGCAGCCGTGGTGAATGCATGTTATGATCTTTGGGCCAAATCGCGTGGGGTACCGCTCTGGCAGCTCCTGCTCGACCTCACGCCCGCGCAACTCGTAAGCACGCTCGATCTCAGCTATCTCGAAGAAGTACTGACCAGCGACCAGGCCATTGCATTGCTGGAAACGCATTTGCCTACGCGGAACGACCGTACCTGCGTGCTTTCGACCGGCTACAAGGGCTACGATACCTCCGTCGGCTGGTTTAATTATCCCGACGAAAAGATCGTCAGCAATACCCGCAAGGCGATGGACAATGGTTTTAATGCATTGAAACTCAAAGTGGGCTCCGACGACCCCGAGCGCGATATCCGCCGCGCAGGCCTGATCCGCCAAACCGCGGGCGACGCCGCCACCATCATGGTCGATGCGAACCAGAAATGGAACCTGCCGCAGGCATTGTACATCTGTGAGAAGCTGGGGGATATCAACCCGTTCTGGATCGAGGAGCCCACGCACCCCGACGACGTGACCGGCCACCAGGCCATTGCGCGTGCCATTGCACCTTTCAAAGTGGCTACGGGCGAGCATATTCCCAACAAGGTGATATTCAAAAACTTCCTGCAAGCGGGTGCCATGGATTTCTGCCAGGTGGATGCGGTGCGCGTCGGCGGGATATCGGAATTCCTGACAATCAGCCTGTTATCGAGGCAAATGGGCATACCGGTTGTTCCCCACGTGGGCGACATGGGGCAGCTACACCAGCACCTGGTGCTGTTCAACCATATCGGAATGGGGCACGAGCATTTGTTTTTGGAGCATATTCCGCATTTGCGGCCGTATTTTGTACATCCGGCAGAAATCACCGGCGGCTATTACCAGGTACCGCAAGTACCCGGCAGCAGCAGTGATTTGAAGGACTGACGCAAACACGAAAAGCATTATGAAACTGACCAACAAGACGATATTCATCACCGGCGGTGCCTCGGGCATCGGGCGCGAATGCGTGGCTGCGTACCTGCGGGCAGGCGCCCGCGTAGGCGTGCTCGACCGCGATGAAAATGCATTGCATGAGCTGAAAACGGAGTTTGGCGACAAAGCGCTCCTCACAGTACGGGGCGATGTAAGGCAAAAAGAGGATATTAAAACCGGCATCGAAAAAACAGTAGCCGCATTCGGCAGCCTGCACGTGATCCACAACAATGCCGGCATCGCCAGCCCGTCGAAGCCGCTCGACCAGACCTCCGAGGACGAATGGGACAGCCTTTTCGAGATCAACCTGAAAAGCGTTTACCACACCACCCAATATGGTTTGGAATACCTGAAACAAACCCGCGGCAACATCCTTAATACCAGCAGCATGGTGGGCGAAATCGGCCAGGAAAACCACGCTGCCTACGTGGCTACCAAGGGCGGCATGAGCGCTTTGACCAAGGCGATGGCGCTGGATTACGCGCCCTTCGGCATTCGTGTGAATGCGGTATGCCCCGCGGGCGTGTGGACGCCCATGCTGCGTAAATGGGCAGGAGAGCAGCCTAATGCGGGCGAAATAGAAGAATATCTCAACGATATCCATCCACTGGGCGATTGCCCCGAAGGCGACGTGATCGCCGATGTGGCCGTGTTCCTCGTTTCGGACGCGGCGCGGTTTGTAACGGGCTGCATTATGCCCGTGAGCGGTGGGGCTGAACTAGGTTATAGAAGATAAAATATGGCAACGAGAAGAACATGCATGGCCCTGGACCTGATCGACAACGCGGAACTGATCGCGTCGTACGAACAGCACCACCAACCCGGCCATATCTGGCCCGAAATCCCGGCCGGCATCCGCGAAGCGGGCATTACCGATATGCAGATTTACCGGATCGGGCGACATTTGTTCATGATCGTCGAGCACGACGAGACCACCGATCTCAAAACGGCATTCGATAAAATGGGTACCCTGCCCCGGCAAAGCGAATGGGCAGCGTTGATGGACAGCTTCCAGCAAAAACTGCCCGAAGCCGCTGCCGGTGAGCATTGGGCGGTAATGAAATCTGTGTTTTTACTAAACGACCATTTGCAATGAAAAACACCAAAGCCGTAGTGGTGCCGCTTCTGGTCGTGATGAGCCTGATGTTTATCTGGAACCTCAGCCGCAATATCAACGACGTGCTGATACCGCATTTGAAAAGGGCCTGCCAGCTCACCGATTTCCAGTCGTCGCTGGTACAATCGGCGTTTTTTGGCGGGTACTTCCTGCTGGCATTGCCTGTGGGGCAGTTTATCGGCCGCTTTGGCTACAAGGCGGGCATGGTTACCGGCCTGCTTACCGCCGCAGCAGGCGCATTCCTGTTCTTTCCAGCGGCAGATACCCGTTATTATCCGCTCTTCCTGGCTGCATTGTTCATCATGGCAGCAGGTTTCACCTTCCTGGAAGTGACCGCCACGCCCTATATTTCCGTGCTCGGCGACCCTGAGCGTGCTTCCAGCCGGCTGAGCCTGGCATCGGCGGTAGGTTCGGTGGGCGCTACGCTCGGGCCATTTATCGGCAGCCGCTTTCTGCTGCATGCTACGGAGGTTTCGCCGGAAACGGTTGCCGCATTCGACGCCGGGCAATTGAGCGACTATTTGAATGCCGAAGCTCAACTCGTCAAAACGCCTTATCTGAGCCTTGGTGCGCTGTTTCTCGCCATCGGATTGCTTTTGTATTTTGTTAAACTACCCCAAATAGAAGGCGAAAACGGCCACGCGGGCAGCATCCGCGACATCCTGAAATTCCGCCATACGGTACTCGGCGCGCTCGGGGTGTTCTGCTACCTCGGCGCGGAGGTGGGCGTGGTGAGCTTTCTGATCCGTTACGCCAAATCCTCGGGGATACCGGGGCTTACCGAGCAAACCGCGGCGCTGTTTATCACCTTGTATATGGCGCTGGTGCTTACCGGGCGGCTGGCGGGGGCATACCTGCTACGCCGCGCGAACCCTCCGGCCACATTGGCATTTTGCTCGCTGGCGGCGCTGGTATTGGTGGGTATTTCAATGACGACCACCGGCTATGTATCGGTTTATGCATTGTCGCTGGTGGGGCTGTTCACCTCCGTGATGTACCCTATTTTGTTCACACTCAGCATTAAAAACCTGGGAATTTATACCAAAACCGGCTCCTCGCTGATCATCATGAGCATTGTGGGAGGGGCTGTGATCCCGCCGGTAATGGGGCTGGTCTCTGACTCCTTCGGCATCCAAAAAGCATTTATCATACCGGTGCTCTGCTATATCTACCTCGTGTACTACGCGCGGGCGGGGCACACTATCGCGCAGCCAAGTGCGACGCAGGTTTAAAACATTGAATTTCTATGATCATGAAAAAAACAATACTGGCATTACTACTAACGGCCATAGCGCTGCCCGGATTTTCTCAAACCGAAATGCCCAAAGCGCAGCGCCTGAAATGGTGGCAGGATGCTAAAATGGGCCTTTTTATTCACTGGGGGCCGGTTTCGCGCATCGGGAAGGAAATCAGCTGGTCGCGGGAAGGCTATGGGAAGGCCAAATACGACTCGCTCTACCGCGGCTTCAACCCGACCCGCTTCGATGCCAAAGAATGGGTAGCACTCGCAAAGGCCTCTGGCATGAAGTATATGGTGCTCACCGCAAAGCATCACGACGGCTTTTCGCTTTTTGATACCAAAACCAATAATTACAACATCATGCACACGCCATTCGGCCGCGATGTGTGCAAGGAGCTCGCACAGGCCGCGCACGAGGCCAATATGCCCATCGGCTGGTATTTCTCCGTCGCCGACTGGAAAGATCCCGACTGCCGCAACCCGCAAACCAATGGCATTTTCGCCGATCGCGTGCTCGAACAGGTACGCGAGCTGCTGAGCAACTACGGAAAAATCAGCCTGCTATGGATCGATTACGAAGGCTGGCCAACGCCCGTGGAGCCGAAAAAAGTGTACGATCTGGCCAGAAAACTCCAACCCGAAATCATCATCAACAACCGTCTGGAACCATTCACGCCCGACGAGTCGCACGCCTATGTGGGCAAATATGCCGACTATGCCACGCCCGAGGGCTTTGTGGCCGGCTACGGTAAGGTACCCTGGGAAACTTGTACCAATATGGGCCACCAATGGGCCTGGCGGTTCGGTGATACGCCGCGCAGCCTGAAAGAATCGGTGCATACGCTGCTGCGGTGTGTAGGCGGGAACGGTAACCTGCTTTTCAACATCGGCCCGGACAGTACCGGCGTATTCCCACCCGATTTTGCAGCCCGGGCACGCGAAATGGGCGACTGGATCACGAAAAACCAGACCGCCATTTACAATACCAAGGGCGGCGTGTTCACCCCGGCACCCGATTATGTAAGTTCCTATCGCGGCAAACAGGTATTCGTGCATTTGTTGAATGCGGATAAGACTACGCTTGCATTACCGGCCATTCCAGCCAAAATCCTGAACGCGAAGCTGCTGGACGGCACGCCGGTTCAGTTTGCCCAAAACAATAAAAGCATTAGCCTCACCTACCCCGCCAGCAAAACCGACCCGATAGCGACCATTGCCGTGCTTACGCTCGACAAAGATGCCTCGACCATCGCGCCGACCGTTCCGCTACCGGCATCCGGCTCGCTCGCCTATGCGCACAAGGCAACCGCTTCCAGTGCGGTAGGCCAGTTTTACCACGATGCGACTGCGGCATTCGACGACAATCCGAGAACTGCCTGGAAAATCGGACGGCGCAAGGACGTCGATTTCTCGAAATATTATGGCAAAAACCTCCATTACCATTCGCCCGAGATCATGGCATTGTACGAGCCTACCGGCTGGCTGGAAGTGGACCTGGGCAAGCCGGAGACCGTAGGCCGCATTAAGCTGGGCGAATCAAAATACGGGCAGTCGGAAATCAAAAAGTTTGAAGTGCAGTATTTGAAGGGCAATGAATGGGTTTCGCTGGCGCAGGACACGAAAATGGGCGAATGGGAGAAAACCGTCGCCCCCGTGAAAGCGCAGAAGTTCAGGCTCGCCATTCAGGAATACAAAGGCTATTTCGGCGTGAACGAGTTTCA
>CAMLNK010000337.1 GCA_946481035.1 uncultured Dyadobacter sp.
ATGACCGCGTGATGGAGAAAAGTGATTTTTATAATAAGGGTGTCAAAACGCGCCACGCCGACGAATACACCATGAGCCCCTACCACGTGTTGTGGCCGATTCCGCAATCGGCGATCGACGGGAATACGCAGGGGAGGATCAACCAGAACAAGGGATATTCGGGCTATGAGAAGAATGTGCCGCCGCTGACGGAAATCCCGAAATAAATTTACATGCAATGACCCGTAGATAACGGGTCATTGCTGTTTTATATCGTCTGGGAGTTATGGATTTTTACCTTAATCTAAACCTGAAATGAACAGACGGAATTTTCTGCAAAACACTTCACTGGCCATGGCCGCTATCGTCGCCGGAGCCGGTTGGCTCGAAGCCGCAATAAAAAAGGGGGATATTAAAATCGGCTATTCGGCCATTACCTGGGGCGGAAAAGACGAACAAGCCATGGCTGATCTGGCCGGGCTGGGCTTCAAGGGCATTCAGTTGCGGGCCAATACCTTTGCACCATACCGTAGCAAGCCTTCCGAATTGAAAGAGGCGTTGGCAAAGAACAACCTTACGCTTTGCATGTTTTCGAGCGGAAATGTAGAGATCGATCCTGCCAAATTCGAAAGTACCGTGGATACGCACGTAGCACACGCAAGTTTTGTGAAAGCGTTGGGCGGTAGTGCGATGCAGCTTACGAACAGCCTTCGCCCGAAAGACCGCGCGCCGTCCGTGGAAGAATTGAAAAAGCTGGCGCAGGTGATGAATGAGGTAGGTAAGCAAACGGCGGATCTGGGTGTGCAGGCAGTTTATCATAATCACATGAACCAGCTCGGTGAAACACCCGAGGAAGTGGATGTGATCGTGCAGGCAATGGACCCGCGTTATATTAAACTGTTACTCGACATCGCGCATTACAAGCAGGGCGGCGGCGAGCCGCACGAGGCGATTTTGAAATACAAGGATATTTTGCATTCATTGCATTTGAAAGATACCAAACCGGCCGAGACCAAAAGCGGCTATAAGTTTGTGGAATTGGGACAGGGTAGGGTGGATGTTCCCGCGGTTTTCAAGGCATTGGACAAAGTGAAGTTCAAAGGCTGGGCTGTGGTGGAGCTCGACGGCGTGCCCGACCCGGAGAAGTCACCGCTGATTTGCGCGGAAATCAATAAAAAATACATTACCGAGGTTTTAAAATATCCGGTGTAGTCCGAACTGGATTTGTAGGGGTATTCTTATTAATATTTCGTTATTACTGTAATAACTGATATTAGATAGGATACCCTTTCGCATTTTTCAGTTATTCATCATCTTTATTCAACACAATGAAAAAATTTAGATTACCGCTGGTCGCGATGGCCGCGTTCCTCCTTAGCGCTCCGCTCCAAGCCCAGAAGTCGAAAGATGGTTGGGTAGATCTGTTCAATGGCAAGGACCTGACAGGCTGGAAACAACTCAACGGCCAGGCGAAATATGAAGTGAAAGACGGGGCCATTGTGGGGACTTCCGTGATGGGCACGCCCAACTCATTCCTGACAACTGAAAAAGATTACGGTGATTTTATCCTCGAACTCGATGTAAAAGTGGACAATAAGTTGAATTCGGGCATTCAGATCCGCAGCTTGTCGAAGCCTGAGTATATGAATGGCCGTGTGCATGGATACCAGGTGGAGATCGATCCCAGCGACCGTGCATACTCCGCAGGTATTTATGACGAAGCACGCCGCGGCTGGCTCTATCCGCTCGATTTGAATCCCGAAGGTAAAAAGGCATTCAAAAGAGATGCATGGAACAAATACCGCATCGAAGCGATCGGCAATTCGATCCGCACATTTCTGAATGGTGTGCCTGTGGCGCACGTGGTGGATGATATGACGCCTGTGGGCTTCATATGCCTGCAAGTGCACGCGATCGGCAGCAAGGAAATGGAAGGTACGCAGGTGAGCTGGAAAAATGTGCGCATTAAAACTGCGAACCTGAAACCGAGTCCTGCAACGAATGTTCGCATTGTGAACCTGATCCCGAACAATCTTGATGCTGCGGAAAAGGCGCAGGGATATTCATTACTATATGACGGAAAATCGGTGGACCAATGGCGGTCATACGGCGGCACGGAGTTCCCGGCCAAAAGATGGAACTATCAGGACGGTACTATTCAGATTTCCAAATCCGACGGCTCCGAGACGGGCAACGATATTGTTACCCGCAAGCTTTACGGCCCTGCTTTCGAGTATGAATTTGAGTTTAAACTAACCGAAGGTGCCAATAGCGGCGTCAAATACTTTGTTGATCAGAAGTTTAACTCCAACGGTAAATCGGGTATCGGCTGCGAGTACCAGGTGCTCGACGACGAGCGCCACCCGGATGCGAAGCTGGGCAAAAATGGCAACCGTACTATCGCTTCGTTTTATGATGTGATTCCTGCGAACCGTCCGAAGAATGCTGTGAAAAAGATCGGTGAATGGAACCAGGGCCGCATTGTGGTGCAAAAAGACGGTACCGTGCAGCATTTCCTCAATGGCTATAAAGTGGTAGAATATGTGCGCGGCTCTCCCCAGTTCAAGGAGTTCGTGGCAGGTTCGAAGTTTGCCAAATTCGAAGGTTTTGGTCTTTCACAGGAAGGCAACCTGCTCTTGCAGGATCACGGCGACAATGTGTTTTTCCGCAGTTTAAAAGTAAAGGAGATCAAATAGCCCGAATCGGCGGAAAAAAGGTAAAAAAATACAGTAGATAAGCGGGCGTCCGACATTTACAGTCGATTGCCCGGAAATCTGACCCAAAGGCAATCAAAACGTCAACTTTTATTCAAATCCAATATCATGACCAGTAGAAGGGATTTTCTTAAAAATGCAGCACTGGCTTCTGCGGGTGTCGCAGTAGGCACCAATGCTTTCAGTGCGGCCAGCTACCGCCGTATCGTGGGAGCGAATGATCGCGTAAGGGTAGGTATCATCGGTTTCTCGGACCGTTTCCGCAGCTCGCTGGCACCTTCTTTCTCGGATCACGCCAAGGAACTGAACTTTGAGTTTATGGGCGTTTCCGACCTTTGGAACCGTCGCCGCGACGAAGCGGAGGCATTCATGAAAGGCAAGCCTTATGCAGCGAGCGAATTTGTAAAAGCACGCAATAATGAGGAATTGCTCGGACGCAAGGATGTGGACGCGGTGATCATCAGTACAGCAGATTTCCAGCACGCATTGCATTGCGCGGAAGCCGTGAAGTCGGGCCGTGATGTGTATGTTGAAAAGCCATTTGCAGAAACCCTTGAAGATGCGAAAGTGGCATTGAAAGCGGTGGAAGCGTCGAAACAGATTGTACAAGTAGGCTCGCAGCGCCGCAGCGCTCCCAACTACTGGGCGGCTTATGAATATATCAAATCGGGTAAATTCGGGGATATTACCACGGTAGAAATGACCTGGAATGTGAACCAGCCGGGCCGTTGGAGACGTAAGGAGCTCGTGTCGCAGATCCGCAAAGAGGATACCGACTGGGACCGCTTCCTGATGAACCGTCCGAAAGTAGCGTGGAACCCGCGCTACTATCTCGAATTCCGCCTGTTCTACCCCTATTCATCAGGTATTCCGGGACAATGGATGGCCCACCAGATCGATACGGTACACTGGTTTTCAGGCCTCGACGCGCCGCGTAACGTAGTTGCCAACGGTGGTATTTACACCTGGAAAGATGGTCGTACCAATGTCGATACTTTCAGCGCGGCATTCGAATACGGTCCGTTCGACGATAAGAGCAAAGGCTTCCAGGTAATTTATTCTTCCCGTTTCAATAACGAGGCCGGCGGTGTGAAGGAATATTATTACTCCAATGGCGGAATGATCAACCTCGATACGAACAAGATCACCTCCGAAGGCGGCCTGAAAGAAAAAGATGCCAAAGGAATGGGCTTACAGGCGAACCTGCTTCCTGAAATGTCATTGAAAACCGGCGATAAAATCGCGACGGATGCTAATACCGGTGCCGATCCGATGACTTCGCTGCACATGCGCAACTGGATGGAGTGTATCCGCAGCCGCAAGGAAACGAATGCACCTGCCCGCGTAGGTTTCAACCACTCCGTGGCGAACATTATGGCTACCCAGGCGTTGCACACCGGAAAACGTGTGAACTGGGATCCCAAGAAAAAGGAAATCGTGCTTAGCTAACATTTTAAAAGATCGTACAGTGAATTTAAAACATACTGCTTTGGCACTGACCGCCGTGGCCTTTGCCGGAAGTGCTTTTGCGCAGAAGGTGGATCTCGTCCGGAATGATAAGGACAAAAAAGTGGAGGTGAAAATCGACGGGAAGCCATTTACGGCATACTATTACCCCGGCGAACAAAAGCTGAAAAAGGCTGTCCTGTACCCGGTAATGACCGCCAAAGGCACGGTAATTACCCGTGGATGGCCGCTGGACCCTCGCGCAGGTGAGCGCGTAGACCACCCGCACCACGTGGGGATCTGGCTCAACTATGAGGATGTGAATGGTAACGACTATTGGAATAACTCCGATGCCGTGAACCACGAAAAACGTGCTTACGGGACGATTATCCATACCGGCATTACCTCCGTAAAAAGCGGTAAAGACAAGGGCGAGCTCACCGTCACCGCCGACTGGGTAGATAAAAGCGGAACACTGACCCTGAAAGAAGTAACCAAATACACTTTCAGCGGCAAAGGCGATACCCGCATTATCGACCGCAGCACCACGCTGACGGCTGTGTTACCAGAAGTGAATATGCCCGATGTAAAGGATGGTATGTTCGCGATCCGCGTAGCACGCGAGCTGGAATTGCCTTCGAACAAACCTGAAATCTTCACCGACGCGAGCGGCATTGCGACCAAGGTGCCTGCATTGAACAACGAGGGCATTACCGGTAACTACCGCAACAGCAACGGCATCGAAGGCGAGACCGTTTGGGGCAAGCGCGCGATCTGGTGTAATCTCACAGGGAAAATCAAGGACGAAAACATCAGCGTCGCGATGATCGATCACCCCAAGAACGTCGGTTACCCGGCTTACTGGCATGCGAGAGGTTACGGACTGTTTGCTGTGAACCCATTGGGTATGAAAGCGCTTAGCGACGGGAAGGAAACGCTCAATTTCAAACTGAAAAAAGGAGAATCGACCACGTTCCGCTACCGTCTGGTAATTGCTTCCGAGCACTTGAAAGATGCCGCGCTAAACGACCTCGCAGCAGCGTACGCGAAGACGGGATAGTTTGTATACTAGCAGATTGAAAGGGTAGCCAGCGACTTTTCGCTGGCTATTTTTATCCTAAAACAATCTGTCAGATGACGCATTTTGAGCATTACCAGGCCGAACAAATCGACGAATTCAATTCTTCGATGCGTTTTTGATATATCGATCATAGATGTTAACCTAACCTTGAATTTTACATTGTATTGTTATGCTCATTGCAAAAATCAAAAAAGTTGAAGGGCCGGTAAAGCTACCCCGCAACTACTACGAGTTTTTCGAGAAAAAGGCTGCCGAGTCGAAAGCCTTTCTCGAAAAACATCCGATACCGGAGGAACTCTTCAAAAAGAAATAATAATGACTACTTCGTCCCCGGCGAATGCCAGCTGATG
>CAMLNK010000338.1 GCA_946481035.1 uncultured Dyadobacter sp.
ACAATGCTGATTACTATTTTTGTTAATTCATCAAATCAGTTCAATCTGAATGTACAAAATTGTACTGGTTGGTAATCAGGATTTTCAGTTCAAAGGCAATCATCAGGCTGGAAATTGATTGACCGGATTAATTTGACACCAGTAGTTTTTTACATCCATTGGACCCAACCCATCCATGAAACACATACTGATCGCCGAAGACCATGCTGTCGTAAGAATCGGTACCAAACACCTCCTCAAATCACTAATTCCGGATTCAGCTATTTCGGATGTTGACGATTTTGATAAAATTCTTCAGGAACTCGAGACCAAGGCTTATGACCTCCTGATCCTGGATATCAATATTCCGGGTGGTAACACTACCAAGATGGTCGAAACCATCCGCGCCAAATCGCCGGGCATCAGAATCCTGATGTTTTCGAGCTATGACGAGCAACTCTACGGCCTGATGTACCTGCAAGCGGGAGCCGATGGTTATCTGTCGAAAGATGCGCCGGAAGAAGAGTTCAAAACTGCCGTTATGAGCGTTCTCAACAACAAAAAGTACATGAGCGAAGATATGCAGCAAATGAATATCAACCGTCTCATTAATCCGAAGGAATACATGCCGGACCCGATCGTGAGCCTTTCACCCCGCGAGACCGACGTGATGAACCTTTTGAAGGAAGGCTTGGGAACCGCCAAAATTGCGGAAAAACTGAACTTGCAGCTCTCTACCGTCAGTACTTACAAAGCCCGTATTTTCGAAAAGCTGGGCGTAAAGAACATCGTAGAGCTGATCACCAAGATTAAGTAATTTAATTCTTACCATACCGAAAGGGTTTCTGTACGAGGTGCAGAAACCTTTTTTTATGAAATCAATCGAGTAAAATTCATGCGCAAGCTGAGTGTAGATGAAATGGACCGGATGTCGGTCGATGAGTTTAAAGAATCGGAAAAATTCCCGTTCGTGATCGTGCTGGACAATATCAGGAGCCTGAACAACATCGGATCGTTCTTCCGGACGGCGGATGCATTACGGGCGGAGAAAATAATGCTGTGCGGCTATACGCAGCAGCCGCCACACCGCGAGATCACGCGCAGCGCGCTTGGAGCCGAAATGTCGGTTGCCTGGGAAAAATGCCCCAGCGTAGCGGAAGCAGTGAAAACGCTGAAATCGCAGGGATACAAGGTCTGGTGTGTGGAGCAGGCGGAAGGGAGTGTGCTGCTGCAAGATTTTGAACCCGATCCGGAGGCTCCTTACGCATTTGTATTTGGTAATGAGGTGGAAGGTGTGGATGATGCAGCTATTGCAGAGGCTGACGGCTGCCTGGAAATCCCTCAGTTCGGAACCAAGCATTCCTTCAACGTATCGGTGTCAGCGGGGATCGTATTGTGGGACTTTGTACGGAGAAAGATAACATAAAAATAATGTGAAAAATTTGCTATTTATAAATTAATAATGGGTATTTGTAGGTTATTGCCTGATGGCAATTTTGACGCGTTACAGCTCCTTTTCGGGGCAATGCTTCATGTATCATTTATGAATTCTTAATATCAGATTTATGAAATCCGCTACCAAGAAGTTATCGACAGAGATTGCTGAGACACTCACCGGAAAGATTGAAGCAGTCACTGCCGGCTCGAAAAAAATAAAGAAATCGATCGAGAAAGCGGCCGCCAAACTGGCTAAGAAAGTAGCCAAGTTTGAAAAAGAAACCCTCAAGAAAAAGGCTAAGGAAGCCAAAAACGCGGAGAAAAAAGTAAAGGATAAAAAAGAAGGCAAGAAGGCCAAGGCCCAGAAAAAAGATAAAGTGGCAGAGCTGGTGGCGGCGGCATCGTCCAAGGCTCCTGTGGCTGCGCCTGCCAAGCCGACCGTTGGCAAAGAAGCCAGCGCTCCCAAGCCCGTTGCAAAGGCAGCTGCGCCGAAAGCTGCACCTGCCAGGCCTGCTGCAAAACCAGCGGCAGCTCCGAAAGCAGAAGCAACGACTCCCGCACCCGAAAAAGCATAATTTTCAGGGAAATATTCGAAACGACCAGTAGCGGCATTACCGTTACTGGTCGTTTTGCGTTTGGGTCAGCTCTTTCGGCCAATCGTAACGAGCAACCGGCCGGTCAGGCCTTTCTCGGCGCGGTGTGAGAAATAATCGTGGTTATGAACGACTGTCGAATAGGGCGATACCTCAATATTGCCTGGCTTTACGCCGCTGCGGATCAACTGATCGCGGTTGGAGGCTTTCAGGTCTACGAAAAACTTACCGGTGCTGTCGTCCCGGCGTTTATAGATGGGGGTGAAATGCTGCGCCACATCATCGCCTACTTCAAAGCTGCATTCATCAATGCAAGTGCCTACATATCCGACGCAATCTTCGGGCCTGGTACCGTAGTTTGCCTGCATCAGCGCTGCCGTTTTTTCGACGATCCCGGCAACGGTTCCGCGCCATCCCGCGTGAATGGCCGCGACGGCGCCCGTGACCGGATCGTAAATCAGAATCGGCGTACAGTCGGCGACGGTTACCGCCAGCTGGATGCCCCTTACATTCGTTACAAGGGCATCGAATCCTTCGAAACGGGCCGGCGAGGTCACCGTTACGATGTCGGTACCATGCACCTGATGCGCTTTTGCGACGCTTTCGAAAGGAATACCGAGCGCTTCGAAGAATATCAGATTGTTTTGCATGATGTTTTCAGGCGTATCCTGCGAGCCGCCGAGGTTCAGCGATGTATAATGGCCGGTACTTACGCCGCCGTGGCGGGTGCTTTCGGCCGCAACCAGTTCGGGGAATTGGTTAAATATCTGTGGTTTACGGAATATCAGGTGTTTGTCGGTGGTGGGGGAAGCAAGCATTCGTCTGGTATTTATGGAAAACGGTACCAAAATTAAACGATCACGCCGCCGGATTCATTTCGGACCGAATTTATTTTGACGCATTGCCGTTATGTGCCCGGGAGTTGCCGGTAAAATAACCGTAAAATAGCGCGGCACAGATTTTGAAGAGAATTCAGCTAAATTTGTGCCAAGCGACTCCGCTTATTCAATGAAACAGTGACTATGATAAAAGTGAGCGTGTGTGTAGTCACCTACAACCACGAAAAATTTGTAGCAAAAATGCTGGATTCGATCCTGATGCAGCAGACTACATTTGATTTCGAGATCATTGTGGGAGATGATTTATCCAAAGACAACACCCGGGCGATATTAACCGAATACCAGCAGCGTTTCCCCGATAAGATCAGGCTTTTGTTACATCCGAAAAACATGGGCCTTAATGGAAAGTTCAATGCATTAGCCACCTTTGCCGCGGCAAAAGGAGAGTATATCGCTCAGTTTGATGGTGATGATTACCTGCTGGTCCCGGACAAGCTGCAAAAGCAGGTTGAAATGCTGGACGCGAATCCGCATTACTCCGCCAGTTTCCATAATGCAAAGGTAATCTACGATGACAATGCGGCGCCGCCACACCTTGTCAACTGGATTAATAAGAAAGAATTTACTGTCGACGACCTTATTGGCGAAGATGAACTGTGCTTTATCGCAACGTCGAGCCTGATGTTCCGGCGAGAGGACTTTGCTAAAAACCCGGACCCTGAATGGACCAACCTTTCGACCAGCGGCGATATTCCGCGCAATATCATGCTCGCAACCCGCGGGCCGATCGGTTATATCGATGAAGTAATGTCGGTGTACCGGAAGCAAAGGGGAGGGGCGAGCTTTGCGGATAACCATTATGGGAAGGATTTCCTTTTCAACCGCATTGAAATGTATTCCAATATCGATAAGGAATTGAAATACAAATACCACGACCGGCTCACGAAAAATATCGCGACCTACTACTATAAAATGCTGTTTTCGAGGGAGTATGGCAACAGTTACTGGCCGAGGGTCAAATACGCAGTGAAATACCTTTCGATGGGCGAGCCTTCGCCGGAGCGGAAAAAGGAGGTGATCCGCGACTTTATTATCCCGCCGTTTTTTATGAAGGTTTACAGCTTCTTCGCTTTGAATCTCTACAATCTGAAAAGCAAGCTGTCGGGACAGAGCTGATAACGAAAAAGGGCCGATTCGATGGAACCGGCCCTCTTTTGATTAGAACAACTTTTCCTGTGGAGGTGTGGCTCCTTTCAAACGGATGTAAGGGGTAGTCTGGCCGCGGTGGTGGGTTTGGTGCTCAAATGCTTTTTCAAACGCCACGCCGGCTTTCATGTCCATTCCGAATACCTTCACGTCCTTGCCGAGATCAGCGTCGGTCATGCCTTTCAATGCTGCGAGTACGAAATCGTAGCTTTCCATAACACCTTTAGTTACGGCAGCCTTCGATTGATCCGCTCTTTTTTCGAGAGATCCGTCTGGTTTCGCTTTGCCTGATGCAGCCGAAATGAACGCGTAGTTAGCATCGCCAAGGTGGTCCATTTGTGCAGCAAATGAGCGGATTTCAGCGGTAGGTTTCAGCGCGTAGCCATCTTCGGGCATCGCATCCAGGTATTCTTTGGTGAATGCCTTTGCGCGTTCCCAATCTTTAATGTACTTGGCAGTCATGGTTTGTGCGGAAGCCACTTTTCCCGCCACTAAAAGCATACAGATAATAGCAATTTTTTTCATTCGATTTTTGTGTTTGGTGGTTGATATATTTTCGCGAAAGGTAACGGTATGGAATGCGATTGTCAATATGGTAATCAAATATTTAACTAATGGTAATGTTTTGATCGGTGACATTTGAATGGACCTGACTTTCAAGAAAATCCTGCTGAGATCGTTGAGGTTAAGCCGGTTATTATTTTATTTACCATCCACACCCATTAATGCAAAGGACCGCTATGCCCGGAACTTCGGAAGAACGTGCGCAAAAATACCTCGATCTCGGCCATAGCGAAGCCGAAAACCACGCGAAAACACAGCTCGAACTGTACGAAAAGCGGGTGCAGCAAACCTCGTCGGTTACTAATGTCATCTCCGAATTTTTCAAAACCAACCTGATCGGCTTTGCCTGGCATTACCTCCGCAGCCGGTTTGGCGCGCGGCACCCGTACCAGGCCTACCCGCGCAACGACGACACCGGCATTTATCCGTTACAATCTTCCATTGCTTCGAGGGAGGAGATCAGCATTGCATTGCTTTCCGATTGGGCGAGCGATACGGCCGAATCCGACGCCGTGGCGAACCTGGTAGCGCGTCATGCACCCGATTATACGGTCCATATGGGTGATATTTACTTTGTAGGAACGCCCAAAGAGGTGGAAGAGAACTTTACGGCACCTTATGCTTCCTGGTATTATGGCGCTTCGGGCAGTCTGGCGCTTTCGGGTAACCATGAAATGTATTCCAATGGCAATGCATTCTTCCAGCATTTGCTTCCCGCGATGTACGCGCAGGCAGGTGAGGTGCGCAAGACGCAGCAAGCCGGTTTTTTCTGTCTGGAAAATGATTATTGGCGCATTATCGGCATCGATACCGGGTACACTTCGGTAGGACGGCCGTTCTTTGAAATCCTTTCCCCGCCGGATTGTCATTTGCGGAAAGAGCAGGTGGCCTGGCTGCGCGACGTAGTAAAGCTGGGAGATCCGCTCGATACGCGCGGCGTCG
>CAMLNK010000339.1 GCA_946481035.1 uncultured Dyadobacter sp.
TCACATTGCGGATCAGCAGAATTACCGTCACGAGCAGCCCGGCGATGAATGTCAGCGTTGGTGCATTGAGGTTACCCAGGCTGATCATCGTTGCCGGATTGGGCACGATGAATTTGGCATTGGCGAAGCCTATGAGCGTGATAAACAGCCCTATACCTGCCGCGATTCCGAACCGCAATGGTTTTGGAATAGCCTTCACAATGTAGGACCGGATATTAAATGCGGATAGAATCAGGAAGAATATCCCCGACCAGAATACCGTCCCGAGTGCTACTTGCCACGACAGCCCGTCGGTGAGCACGGCGGTGTAGGTGAAAAACGCATTGAGGCCCATTCCGGGAGCGACCAGGATGGGGTTGTTGGCGTAAAGGCCCATCATCAGACTGCTGAAAAACGACACCAGGATCGTTGCCGTGAGCACCGCCGGAAATGGCATGCCGGTTTGGCTGAGGATCGACGGGTTGACGACGATGATATACGCCGTTGCCAGGAATGAGGAAATCCCGGCCAGGATTTCGGTGGAGATCTGCTCTTTGCGAAGCCCGGAGAATAAGGTCATATCGTTCAGGTTTGTTTCAAATATATTGATTTAATATTCAATAGGAAGGCATTTTCATTGGCTGTAAGGGATAGAGGGCCGAAAATTGGTCATAAGTAATCCAGTAAGTTGCTATTTTGCATAGCTTTTGAAAATTGTTCTTTTTCACCTGAACCATACATGCTCAACATTCCAAAGTACGCGGGCAAACGGTGGGGTATTGCCCTGCTGGGCGGTGTTACCCTGGCATCCGTGCTGATGACCGGATACACCTACACCCGCAATACGGCCTCGGATCGCCCCGATTCGCTGCAACTGGCTTCATTTGTCGAACCCGGTTTTCCTTACATTTCGACGTCCGTGGACGCCCGCAAGCTGGGTGGCGGCTTCCCGAAAGACAACCAGGCCGCGCGTACGCTCGCATTGCAGCTGGGCGATAGCGCATATGCGTGCTTCGACACCGACTTGCTCCGCTGGTCGGTAGCGTGGACGGGCAAGTTTCTGCCCATGGTGCTGATGGCGCAGGTTTCGTACAAAGATTTTTTTAACAAAAACAATAATATAGCCACCGTTCCCGGCTCGCCCGTACTCGCAACAGGCGCCTACGCGGGCTGGTCGACAGGGAAGCCTGCTTACCGCACCGATCAGTCCCTGCCGCCGACCTGGAAGCCGCTTCCTGCCGAAAAGGGACGTTATAACGGGGTGTATGTTTACGGAAACCGTTCCATACTCGACTATTCGGTAGGGAAGGCGCACATTTATGAGCTGCCCGGAAGTGCCCGTTTCGATGGTGGTGTTGCTTTCACGCGTGCGATCCAGGCTGGTGATGTTTCCACTGAATTATTTTTGACGGCCGCTGAAATCGATAATGCTACCGGCAATGAAGTGAAAGGCCGCATTGCGTATGTGTACCAGGGCGCGGGCAAGGATACCGTTACCGCAGTGGCTATTTTGGGCAAGGGCAAGTCGAACTGGCAGCCCGGCGTGGAAGAAGGGAAATATTTGACAGTAACTGTACCAGCATCAGGAGAAGCCACGATCGCTGTTTGGAAGGGGCTTTCGAAGGACAAAAAAGCATTTGAGAAGTTTGTAAAAACCAAACATACCCCGCTACCGGATTTCAAAAACGGCGGTCCTGCATTGTGGAAGGAAACGGTGGTGACGCAAGGAAAGCTCGCTCCCGACACGGCGGCATTTGTTACCGATCAGCTCACGTTGCCGCTGAACAATCCGTGGAAAAGAAATGTGCGTGTGGCCGATGTGGCTTTTTTTAAGGATGGAAGAGCGGCGATTGTAACTTTCGAAGGCGACGTTTGGACCGTTGAAGGCATTGACAAAAATCTCCAAAACCTGAAATGGCGGCGCTTTGCGTCGGGTCTTCATGAGCCGATGAGCATCGAGATCGTGAAGGAGCAAATTTATGTTTTCGACCGAAATGGCATTGTGCATTTCCACGACCTGAACAACGACGGCGTGGCAGATTACTACGAGAACTTTTCGAACGTGATGGGGCAGTCGCCAGAGTCGCGCGAGTGGGCGGGAGACCTTGTTACTGCGCCGGATGGCAGTTTTTACATTGCAAAAGGCGGTAGTTTGAGCAACGGGCCGGGTATGACCAAGGTTACGGGCAAGGGTTTCCGCGCAGGCTCCGATCAGAACGGGGCTATTTTGAAAATCTCGCCGGACGGTCGTAGCGCGGAAGTAGTTGCGACCGGTTTACGTGGCCCTTATTTGGGGATACATCCTACCAAAGGCATTCTCACCGCCTCCGACCAGCAGGGTAATTTCGTACCCTCAACCCCGATTTTTGTCATTCATAATGGTGATTACTTTGGCGTGGAACCGACATTGCACCGCAAAGATAACCCGGCCGTAACCCCGCCATTGACCTGGATTCCTCATAGCGTCGACCGTTCGGCGATCAGTCAGGTTTGGGCTACCAGTTCCAAAATGGGGCCATTGAATGGTAACCTGATCCACTTTTCGTTCGGCAGGCCTGGACTATTCCGCGTGCTGATCGACAGTACTACGAGCATTGTACAGGGTGGTGTTTCCGTGATTAATGCCAATTATCCTGCGCCAACTTCCAAAGGGGCGATGAATCCGGTGGACGAGCAGTTGTATGTGGCTGGTTTTAACCTTTGGGGTTCCAGTTCGAATGGCATCAGCGCATTGCTGAGGCTTCGCTACACCGGTAAGCCGAGCTACTTACCCAACCATTTCCGCGCCGGCAAGCAGGGTATTGTCCTGCGTTTCGACTCGCCGTTAGATAAAGCGACAGCCAGCGATCCAAAGAATTTCGAAGTAAAAAGATGGAATTACAAGCGCACCGAGGAATACGGCTCAGGCCATTTCAAACTCGACGGTTCTACCGGCCAGGAGATTATGCACGTGGCGGCGTCCTATTTGTCGGCAGATCGTAAAAGTGTGCTCTTGCTTGTACCCGAAATGACCGAGGTGATGCAAATGGAGGTGACGTACCATTTACAGGCAGCGGACGGCAAAAAGGTGAACGACCAGTTCTGGTTTACCATTAACCAGTCGACAGACGTGGATTTGAAAGACTTCGAAGGAGTGGATCTCGCACTGCTTAGTGCAAAACGACCCGAAACACCAACCGCTGCAGTGGCGGAAACGGCGGCTTCGGCAGAAAAAGGACGGGAGATATTCCAGAAAATGGCCTGCGCGGGCTGTCACTCCGAAGGTACCCGCACAAAAGGCATGTACGGCCCGCCGTTCCAGAACTTGTACAAATCGGAGCGCACTTTCGACGACGGCAGCAAGGTGGTCGCCGACGAGGCTTACCTGCGCGAATCGATCCTGACGCCTTCGAAACGCATTATAAAAGGCTACAATGAAGAAATGCCGTCGTTTGTGGGCGTGCTTTCGGATAACGATATCGAATCGGTGATTTTGTTTATCAAATCACTTTCAGGGAAGTAGGGGCCGTGGCTATGAAATATCATCCAGGCTGAACGGGAGCCGGCGGATTCGCTGGCCCGTGAGGTCGAAAATGGCATTGGCGAGGGCCGGGGCAAATGGAGGCAGCCCCGGCTCGCCCACACCGCCGGGTTTCTCGTCGTTTTCCATAATATGTACTTCAATGGGCGGAATGTCGGCAATGCGCGGCATAGGATAGGTGTCGAAATTCTGCTGAACAGCCCTGCCGTCTTCAAATGTGGTTGCATGCGTGGTGGCTGCGCCCAGGGCCATTGCAATACTGCCTTCGACCTGCGCGCGGATAATGTCCGGATTTACGTACCATCCGCAGTCCATCAGCGCAATTACTTTCTCAATCCTGACTTTCCCTTCCGCATTACGCGCCACTTTCACCGCGTGGCCGCAAATACCCGTGAAACATTCGGTAAATGCTACGCCCCAGCCCCGGTTGTTGCCCCGCGATTGCCAGTGGGTCAGTTCTGCCATCCGGTCGATCAGCGCCTGGTAGCGCGGATCAGGTAAATGCGCGCGCCGGAACGCCAGCGGATCTTTACCGGCCAGATGCGCCAGCTCGTCGATAAAGCTCTCGCACGCGAAGCCGTGCGTGGATGCGTATACCGAGCGCCACCACATCACAGGTATGGGCGAGTGCGTACCCGCGCCTCCGAAGCTGTAATGCGGGATTCCTTGCCGGTAGGGATGCAGTAAACCCTCGAAATCGCCGGTATTGTAACCAGCATTTTCCGGTGGGCCCGGCGGGGTAGGCGACCATTCCTGACCGAGCCATTGGGTAGCGGTATTGGTCTGAAATGCGTGTATGCCGCCGTCGTGATTGAGCCCGCCTTTCAATGCATAAAAGGCGCCGGGGCGGAACGGGCCGGCGCTCATGTCGTCTTCACGCGTCCAAACTACCTGTGCCGGTGCTTGTATCTCCCTGGAAATCAGTGCGGCTTCGTAGGGGTAATCAGGGAATGCTTTTCGGCCGAAACCGCCTCCAAGGAAGGTCATATGCACGGTTACGCGCTCAACGGGAATGCTAAATCGCTGGCTTAGATCCGCCTGTATCCAGTTGGCTTCCTGTATCGGCCCCCATATTTCAATGCTTTCTGCGCGTACGTCGGCTATGCAATTGAGCGGTTCCATACAACTGTGCGACTGGTAGGGCGTTTCATAAACCGCTTCCAGCTTTTGTGCGCAATGGTTGTACTCGTTTTCAAATTGGGATTGTGAGCCGATCTTTTGAAGGTTTTCCCGCATTTGTTTTTCGAGTGATGCGGTATTGGGAAGGTCAAAATCGGGGTCATTCCAATCTACTTTCAATGCTTTGCGGCCTTGCATGGCTGCCCAAAGCGTATCGGCGACGACGGCTACTCCTTCGCAGTACTGGGAAAACACCGGCCTTTTTACCTTAAAAACATGCGAAACGCCGGGCACTTTTCGCGTTTCGGAATCGTCGAAACTCCTGACCGTCTCCCGGAACCGCTTGCTGCGCTCGATCACCGCATATTTCATCCCGGGCAGTTTCTTGTCCAGACCAAAAACCGCCGCCCCGTTGGTTTTTAAAGGGATATCCTTCCGTGGCGCGGATTTTCCTATGATTTTGTAGTCGGCCCGTTTTTTCAGGACGACCTCGCCGGGTGGTTTGAGTTTGGAAGCCTTCTCGACCAACGCGCCGTAAGGCAGTTTCTTTTGGGTAACCCTATTGATAACCGACCCATTTTCAGCGTAGCAATCATGTTGGGGAATGTTCCATGCAGCGGCGGCCGCTTCGATCAGCATCTCGCGTGCGGATGCCCCTGCGCGCAGCAGTCGCGGCGCCCACCCGCGCACGGAAAAACTGCCTTCCTGCGGCTGCGGACCATATTTTTCGGGATTAGCCGGAGCAAAAACGATTTGAACGTCGTCCAGTGCTACCTCCAATTCTTCGGCCAGCATTTGCGGCAGCGCCTGAAAAGTGCCCTGACCCATTTCCGGGCGGTTGCATATCAATGTGACCTTGCCCGTGGGGCCTATCGAAATCCAGGACAGCAGTTCGGTACCCGGCATGGCCCCATTTGTGACCGGATTGATGATTTCCGGCA
>CAMLNK010000340.1 GCA_946481035.1 uncultured Dyadobacter sp.
TAGAAACGATACTTCCTGTTAATATGATAAAATTTTAACAAAAATAGGGGTTCGCTGCGAAAACATCAGGCCGTTTGCTGGTCGAAAAGGGGTGGTTGATAAATATATGATTTTAAAGAAGGGTTGGAAGTATATGTTTACCTGTATCGCACTAGTTGAGCTCCGGAGCTCGGCTGTTGTGAAACGGCACCCACTTTCGCTAAGCAGATTCTATCGGATATCGTCAAGCGATACCGACCTATTCTTCGCCCTTTCGCAAGTGGCGGCTGGGGGTGTTTGTACATATAACTCAGGGTAATTATGAGAAAAAAGTTAGCAGTAAAATTATTTCTGTTTTTTACCAGTGTAAGCTTGACATTCGGGCAAATCATTAAGCCCGCCGATAGCTTGTCGATTCCGGCAGCAATGGCGTACATGTTATCACAAGAGCATGTACCAAAGGCGCCTCAGACAGTTCAAAGCCCCAATGCGGCAGGGTTGGGCGCTTACGGTGATATTCCCGTGTCACTTTATACGGGGAAGCCGGAAATCGAGATCGATTTATTTTCCGTCCAGTCGGGAAAGGTAGAAATTCCAATTGGGTTGAATTACGATGCTTCCGGCGTTCGTCCCGATGTCCATCCCGGCTGGACAGGGCTTAACTTTGGCCTATCTACACAATATGCGATAACCAGGGGCGTGCGGGATGGCCCGGATGAAGGATTGGAGGGGTTTTCGTTTGAACAACCTGGATACATTCATGCGAGTGTGAGAAATGCGTTGAATTATGCTGCGCCGGATTGGACTTCGGTTCAGAAGCTCAGTGCGTTGGCGTCCGCGTTATCCACTCTTGATTCAGAAACAGATGAATATTCTTTTTCCGCACCAGGGCTATCAGGGAAATTCTATCTTGCCCACAGTGGAAAGTTTGTTGTTCAGTGTGATAAACCGGTTAAGGTGGAATTGATAGACAACAACTTGTTATATCCACCATTCAGCCCACCGTTTTGGATGCCCAGTTTTTGGAACAATTTCAATAATGGGAAATACCGGCCGCATTTTACAGGATTTTATCTGACAGACGCTAACGGGACAAAATATGAGTTTGGAGGAGGAAATGGCTACACCGAATACAGCATAGATTTTTTTAGACAAGGGGAAGATACCTGGACCTGCAACGCATGGTATCTCAAATCCATCACGCAACAAACCGGTAAGATAATCAACTTTATCTACGAGCGTGGCGATTTTGTCGCGCAGATGTATTTTTCGGTTTATAATAAAACGGCCCAGATCAATGGTGGTAATCAATTTGGTTGCTCCGCATGGTCTTCGCTGATTGGGCTTTACGGGCCTTACAACGGCAAATTGATATCTCCGATCTATTTAAAAGAGATTGCCGGGGACAATTTCAAGGTTAAGTTCGCTTCGTCGGAAAGTACCGAGCTACGTTATGGTAACGACATTTTTTTTACCCATGTTATTGCTGATGAGCAGCAGTATTCAAGCAAGGTAGATTTTCTTACTTACTTATACGACTGTTTCTACCCCGTTAATAACAATGCCCCGGGTACTTGTGATTTTAGCACCACCCTTGCTACATTGCTGACGAAGCTTAAATGGCGTAAGCTTGATAAGATTGAAATACAGAATGGTGCCGGGAGCCCGATCAAGCAATTTCTGCTGGGATATAACAATGTCCTGACGGAACGATTAATGCTTCAAACTGTTCAGGAAAAATCTGGCGATGGCCTGAAATCGCTTCCACCCTATACCTTTGAGTATTTTACTGATCCGAATCTGTCTCTGCCTGCCTATTGTAAGTCTCACACGGATCATTGGGGTTTTAATAACGGCATACCCATTAATACCGCTTCCGACTATAACAATTTTCTCAACTATGGTACAAATTTCAGAACCTGTGCAGTAGATGCCAAAGTCGCTAAATTGGGCTCATTAAAATCGATCAAGTATCCCACAGGCGGATATACGAAGTTTATATTTGAACAGCACACATTTTCAAGGGAAGTTAAATTGAAGCGGTGGGAGGGTGAAGATTCTTTTGCCAACAATCAGAAGGCAGGAGGATTGAGGATAAAGGAGGTTTATAGTTATGATCCTAATATTCCGGGTATCATTAAAAGTAAAAAGTACTATTACCTAACGAATTTCAACCCAGTAAATCCCGATACTTCGGCTACCACACTGTCGAGTGGCATTTTGGGAGGGAAAGCACAATATTACTGGCCTGATTATCAGCCTGCGCCGGGCTTCGGCAATTTTACTGTTAAGGAGCAAATATTTTCGACCCAATCCGTGTTGCCTGCTTCTGAAAATTCATTTGGAAGTCACATTGGTTATTCAAAAGTAATTGAGCGGACGGAGGCGCTGGGTTGGTCGGTTTATCAGTTTTCCAACTTCGAGAATGGTTATCGGGACAATGCACCGTCCGGTTATATTCAGCCTAGCTCAACACCATACCAGCCATACAACAGTTTCGCATACAGAAGAGGAAAAATGCTGGTAAAGGAAGAATATTTTCAAAATGGCAATCCTTCTCTCAAGACGAATATTCAATATGGCGTGGTGGGAAATGAGGGCGACTATACGGCATTTGCCACGAAAGCGACGCGTACAGATTATTGTAATACAGGGAATTATTCACTTGAAGGAACAGCCTATATTATCGATGTCAGGAAATTCCTTCCGACCGAGGTAATCGAGAATAGATACGATCAGGATAATCCAGCCATGTTTTGCAGTTCAGTAAGTACGAATTCGTATTGGCCTAGCGGGCAGCCAGATGTGGAGGGAAAGAGCGACAGCAAAGGACGGTTTATCAAGCACAGGTACAAGTATCCGCCTAATGAACAGGATGCGGCAAGTATTGCCATGACGACCAAGCATATTATCAATCCGGTGACCGAGATACTTAAATATTCTGGTCTGGATATTTTACCTACTCAAATCCAGTTAACGAGAATATCCCACGACCTTTTTTCAGGTGCTTATTTACCTAAAAAGGTTGAAAGTAGGCTATGGGATCTTCCGACGCTCACCACCGACATTGAATTCCTTACCTACGACCCACGAGGAAACGTGCTGACTTACAAGGAGCTTAACGGGCCCGTCAATAAGCTGGAATACTTCGGCCTTGCCGATATTGGTAAAACAGATCTACTCAAAAACAAAACTATCGCGGAAGGCACATCCATATCGCAATCAACCAGTTACAATTACAAACCTGCCATAGGTGTAGAATCGATCCAGGATCCGAACGGAAAGATGGTTTTCTACGAATATGACAGTTTCAACCGCCTGAAATCGGTTATATCAAACAATGCCGGCGGACCTAAGCGGGCGGGTTATTGCTATAATCTCGCGGGCCAGGTTGTGGATTGTGCGGCATTGGCACCGACAGGAACGGTTTCTGCGCCTCCGTTGCTGCTGATTTCCGAAGCCGCGCTGCCGGTGACACTGGTTGAATTCCACGGTGTTCGCCATGAAAATGCCGCCTTGCTGTCCTGGCTTACCACTCACGAATCCAATAGTGACCATTTCGCAATTGAACGTAGCGCCAATGGAAAACAATGGGAGACGATCGGGACGGTCACGTCGCATGGAGAAGGCGACGAAAAGCAATCCTACACATTTACGGATTCCGCTCCTTTGCCTGGGGAAAATTTATATCGGCTTAAAATGGTCGATCGGGACGGCACATTTGCGTACAGTCGTATTCAAAGTGTGACGTTTAGAGATCCGCATGATGCCGTATTCTATCCCAATCCGGTTTCGGTCGGAGGAAGATTGAAGATCCGCGTTTCCGACCCCTCGACGATTAATCGTATTGCGATTTTCGACTCGGAAGGAAATGAACTGATGTCATGCCCGTGGCAATCAGAGATCGACATTGCCCGCTTAACTGCCGGGCTATACGTCGTCCGCATCACCTATCGCGACGGTTCTACCGGCGTACACCGGATAGCGAAGCAATAGCTCTTGCTCATCCTTCTATTCTTTATTTAAACCCAAACTCAGGTATGAAACACACATTATCCTGGTTGGTGGTCTGCGCGCTCGTGCGGATCACCTGCTACGCGCAGCAAACAAATACGCGTAACTACATTATCCAGCGTACTTACAAACAATCGGGCGCCAATGCAGACGACGCTGGTAAGGTCACCACCCAAGTACAGTATTTTGATGGCCTGGGCCGACCGGCACAAACGGTGACGTTGGCGCAGAATCCGGCCGGCCAGGATTTCGTTGAGCCGTTGGAATATGACGCGGCTGGCCGGATTGTAAAGAAATATCTCCCGTATGTGGCTTCTGGTAATGGCGCGTTTCATGGGAATGCAACCACCGAAGCAGGCAATTGGTATAACGTCAACACCGCCGGCCTGTCATCTTCGGACCTGGGCAGGCCCTACCAGGAGACGTTCTTTGAACCTGCACCAACCAATCGCATTTCGGGAGAGCGGGCCCCTGGTAATAAAAGCAGCACTTCGGTGATCAAGCAGAAGGTTAATACGGCAA
This sequence comes from uncultured Dyadobacter sp., assembly GCA_946481035.1. The sequence goes on from CAMLNK010000340.1 coordinate 4,516, forward strand.
ATCAGGTAAATCGTTATGATTATGATCAGATGGCAAATACCATTGTTCAAGTAGGGTCGTATGCAGCAGGAACATTGACCTATAAAAATATCACCGATGAGCAGGGAAATGTTACGAATGAATTTACCGACCTGCTCGGCCAGGTAATCTGCCGGCAGGTTATCGCGGGAGCGGGTAACGTCCTCTCCACTTATTACATCTATGACGATGCCGGGCTGCTCCGGGGCGTTTTGCAGCCGAACTACCAGGACGTGCCGTCGTTGACCGATCATGCATTTACATATGACTACGACGAGCGGGGCCGCATGACGGTGAAGCGTGTGCCCGGGGGAGGAGCAACGGAGCTGGTGTACGATAAATACAACCGACTGGCGCTTTCCCGCGATCCCAACCAGCTCGCGCGTGGCGTATGGGCGTTTACGAAGTATGACGCACTCGACCGGCCGATCCTGACGGGAGAAATCGTTTCAAATGCGACCCGCCAAAGCTGGTCGGTAAGCGTCGATGCCAATACCGAGCACCATGAAGAGCGTAGCAACGGGGTAGTCCAGGGTTATACATTGGACAAAACGGCTCCTAAAACAGCCACGGAGGCTAATATGCTAACCATCACTTTCTACGATGATTACGCTTTTTCAAAGGCCGCCAACCTAAGCTATAATGCCGCATATTACCCAGCCTCCAATTCGAATGTAAAAGGGCAGGTCACCGGCACACGTGCGAGGATGCTTCCCGGGAATGGAGCCGCCGGCGGCTGGCTGACGTCCGTAACGTATTACGATGTAGAATATCGGCCAATTCAGAGTGCGCGGGAGCTTTATGATTTGGGTGCAAACAGTGTCGAACGCATTTCAACGCAATATAAATACGATCTTGCACCAGTGATAGCTGAACAGAAAACAGAACAGCTGTTGCCTGGCAATGTAACGCATTCGCACAGCGCGACCTTCGAGTACGACCATGTGGACCGGTTGCTTAGCGTTAACGAAAAGGTGGTGAGTGGAAACAAAACAAAGGAGCTTTTTACCTCGGCGCACCGT
>CAMLNK010000341.1 GCA_946481035.1 uncultured Dyadobacter sp.
GTAATGCGGTGTTCCAGCCCTTCAACAAGCACATTCGACCGCCTGATCGCGATGTTGCGGCTATAATAGGTATACTTTGATTCGGCCTTATTGGCAATAGTGGTGAAACGACCACCGGTGATTTTCAGCGGTTTCTCGTCGATAGGTAATGCGGTAATATCCGTGATCTGATCAAAATTCCAGATGATCGGTGCATTCATATCAACCTTACCGTTTTTATCCACCACAAAAATATCCGTCTGCGAAGACCCATTGTTTTGGTTGAGCCCGAACCGGATGTATTGTTTCACATTGGAATTTGTGACGGTGATCAGGCATGGACCAGGCAACGACGCCTCGATTTTTTCCTGGTTCCTTTTGAGTGAAGTGATCTTTTCCAGTTTAAATGGCTTAAGTCCCGAACTAACCGTAAAAACGGAAGCATTGCGGTTTTGCACTTCGGTATCGTCGATCATGAATGCAGCTTTTCCAAAATCGGTGTCGGTCCGGATTACCACCGTGCGTTCTTTACCACCAATGTAGTAGGTCGCTCCATCGTCGGCTTTCACGGATAATCCGTGCATATTGGCAAATGCGTGGGTTGCGGCGATCGCGTCTACATCGTCGGCCTTGCCGTCGCCGATCGCACCGAAATCACGATAGCGAACCACACCGGCTTTTTTATACCTGCGAGCGTCCCCGGGGGCTACATTCACCTGCAATTCGCCTTTTTCATTGGTATAAACCCCGGTTTTCTTGTTTTCGGAGGTAACTACCACACTTTCGACCAAACCTTTATCCTGCGCTTGCATTACAAACGGGCAGGTCAAAAGAAGAAACATCAGAAGCGCATATTTTGTCATAAGGGTTGGTTTAGTCTCTATCAGTTTCAAAAGACAACTTCGTAAAAAAATACTTTCTGCATGCCGGGAAAGCGATCTTACTACTGACCAAAGCAAAAGCCAACTGTTCTTTTAAAAACTGCTGGCTTTTTCCGGGACCAATTCCAAACCTTTTATTACCCAAATGGCAATGCTGATCAATACTTCAAATCCCTGATTTTTTTAACAACCCTGTTAGCAATAATCTGATAACCGAAGTTATTAAGGTGAATTTCATCCGTATTGTTAGCCGCGCGCATACGGTGAGGGAAATTCCCTCTTTCAATATCTTCCAAATCCCCCGCAGTCGGTGTAAATCCGATGTCGCTCATCTCCGACTCGGTGGGCGGTGTCATGGGCACGAACGAATCGCGGTACAGCATCGCAAGCTCGTCGTTGAAGGCGGTAAGCCTGGCATAGCGGTCGGTTCCTTTGTTTTCGGTGGCGGCAGGCAATATCCCCAACACCAGGTAGCGCCGCGGCTCTGCAATGTAATCCACTGAACTTTTGATCGCAGAGAGTATATTCTCCTGCGGCTGGCCCCAGGTCATATCATTCCGGCCGTACCAGAGGATTTGCGTAGCGCTCCGCAAACGCGCCGCGTCTTCCAGTTCGAATACGGAATCATCGGGAATCTGAATGTCGGTCGGAGTTTCGGACAGCGGCTGGTTGCCGGTATCGACATCAGCTTCGCCCTCGGCAACCGGCTGAACGGTGTAGTTTTCACCCACGTCCGGCACAAATTTACGCGTGATAGTGCATTGCACGCCCGCGAGGGTACCGGTCCGGCTGTAAACGTCACCATTCAGCGGAGTCGACAGAAATTCATTATTGAGCTTCGTCACGGTTACCGGCTTCGTGCCGTCGAACTTACCGCCTGCCACGGATACCTTTAAAGGAACGCCTCCCTGCCGTATCGCGATCGATAATGCTATCTGCCCGTTAATACCGTCATTAAAAACCGGTCGTTCGGGGAAAACGTCGCCTACCCAATCACCCAACGGCCTGGTGCCGCCGGTTCCGATGGTGAGGCTATCGCCGAAAAAAGCGAGTGTTTTGTCGCGTTTGTCCTTTTTGGAAGGGATGATTTTGTCGAGCAGGTCGTCACAGGAAGTCAGGAGCATTGTGGAAAGGGCCGCTGCCCCAGATTGACGAAAAAAGCGTCTGCGGCTCATACCCCCGCCGATAGGGCGGCCGGGGTCAGTGTGTTGGAATGACTTCATTTTCATGATGGAACGTTGACTGTCTAGGTGCATACGGGCACATGGGATGCGCCTGCATAGCATATTCGCAATAATCGTTCCACAAATCGCCGGGTCGCCCGGTTTACATTGTCAAGGAATTTCTACAATGTTTTACGGCAAAACAATTAGGATTATATCCAACAATATGGATAAATTCCATTATCTTTGACTATCCAATATTGCCATACATAAATTGGGTTTTAGGGTTGTATAATGATCACATTCCGGAGGTACTGCTTCCGGAATGTTTATTATTTGACAGGCCCGACTCACTCAGCCCGCAAGCTTTTTACCGGGTTTGTCAGTGCCGCTTTAATGCTCTGAAAACTGATCGTAGCCAACGCAACGCCTACCGAAAGTGCCGCAGCCAGCACAAAAACCCAGATTTCAATATCAATTTTATAAGTATACTCTTTCAAAAACGACTGCATGGCATACCAGGCAATGGGCGCCGCAATGACGAATGCAATGAGCATGAGTTTCAAAAAGTCGCGCGAAATCAGCTGCACAATGCTGTAAATAGTGGCACCAAGCACTTTGCGGACACCTATTTCCTTTGTACGCTGGGTTACTACGAACGAAACAAGCCCGAACAGCCCCAGAGAGCCGATGAGTATGCCCAATACCGCGAATATTTGGAGGAAATTGGAGAGCTTCCGCTCACTGTCGTAGAAGCTTTTGATATCGTCTTCCAGGAATTTGGGTTCGTAATAATTATTGGGAAACATGGCTTTCCAATGCTCGCCAATATGCGCGAGTGCTTCCTGCTTTCTGGCATTGTCGATCCGGATGCCGGCAAGCTGAAAGTTCCAGCCTGCATACACGTACACATGCGGCATGAGTTTGGTTTTGAGATCTTCGGAATGATAGTCCTTTACTACGCCGATGACGTTCAGTTTCATGCCCCAGAATTCGAGCTGCGTCCCTATTACCTTTTCTATATTTCTGAATCCCAGATCACGTGCGGCCTTTTCGTTGACCACCACGTCGGCAAACTGGGTACCCTTGCTTTCACGCGTGGTGTCGCTGGCCGTCAGCATGCGGCCGACAAGCAGCGGAATGTGGAAAAAGTGAAAGTAATTGGTATCGATGTGCTGGAGACGGAATGTTTCCTCCCCGTCGGGCAGGCCCGGGTGCTTCACGGTCCCCCACCAGTGGTTGCGTTTGCTCGCCGGGGTTGTAAGGCCGAATGCAACCTCACGGATCTCGGGATGCTGTTTCAGCTGCTGCCGGAAACGCTCGCGTAGCACCGCTCTTCGGTCGGGCATATTAACGGTGACAATGCCGCTTTTCGCGAAACCGAGATCTTTTTCATAAAAATACCGGATCTGCTTCATCGCGAGCAAAGTGCAGATGACCAGTACCTGCGCGATCACAAATTGCAGGACCACGAGCGACGACCTCAGCGAAATACCGCCGGCAGGCAACACTACACGGTTTTGCAAAGCCTTCACCGGCTGAAAGCCCGAGAGAATGAGCGCCGGATAGAGCCCGGCGAACAGCGTAACTACAACCGTCAGACCGCCCAGAAAAAGAAAAGTACCGGCATTCCAGACCGTGGAGCCGTCTATATGCGTATTCAAAAGCTCCGAAGAATAGGTAACGAGTTTTCCCGCCAGCAATGCGCCCAGGGAGGTTGCCAGCAACACCAGTAAGACCGTTTCTCCAAAAAACTGGAAAATGAGCTGCTTCCTGCCGCTGCCCAGCACTTTACGCACCGCGACCTCGCGCCCCCGCTGGATAGCCTGGACGGTCGCAAGGTTCACGAAATTGATACATGCGATAAATATCAGGAAAATGCCAATGCTCGTAAGCGTATAGAGCATCCATTTGGGCATCGAATAGTTGAACGGATCTTTGGTGGTGTCGAAATGCATTTCCGAAAGGGGCTGCAATTCGTACGAGGCTACCGTCGTTTCTTCCGGCCGGCTTTTGGAAAAACGGGTCAGTCCCGCATTGATAGTTGCGGTTGAAGTGCCCGGTTTCAGCAACACATAGCCTTGATGCATGGAATCGCCGCCGCCGAGTTTGTCCTCCTGGGCGAGGTCGGGTTGTATTTTCTTCATTGTTTCCCACGAAATGATCATTTCCATCGGGAATTCGGTGTTAATGGGCAGATTGCCTATCACGCCGGTCACGGTAAGGTCCGTACGGTTGTCGTAGCGGAGCCGCTTGCCGATCGCATTGCCTTTGAAAAGCTTCTTCGCAGTCCGCTCGTCAAGTACTACCTGCCCGGGAGCACTGAGCGACTGTCTGGGATTCCCTGCAACCCAGCGGATATCCAGCATTTCAAGCATTGCGGGCTCGGTAAAAAAGATATTGTTCTGGTTGAAAATATCCGCTCCAATCTGCACCGCCGCAGGGTTCATACCGTACAAATTAGCAGCCGCCTCCACACCGGAAAACTGCGTTTTCAGTATTTTAATAATCGTCTGGTGCACGTGCGACTGATGGTCGCCGAACTTATCCACTGACTTTACGCGGTAAATGCGGTCGGCTTTCGGATGAAAACGGTCGAAACTGTATTCAAACCGCACGATCCAGAAAAGCGTGATAGCGACGCCCAGGCCGAGCGTAAGGCCTGTGAGGTTGATGAACGTGTACAACCGGTTCTTTTGCAGGCTCCGGTAAGCGGTTTTGAAGTAGTTCCCGATCATATTTCAAGGCAGGTTACAGTTGAAACAGCGCATTCAGGGACGTCATTCAAAAATAGCCTGCCAATTAAAAGAGGCCGTCAAAAACGGCCTCTCTACGCTGATATCGAAGAAGTTTAGAAATCCGGCTGTCCGCAACCGGACAAAATCCGTTCAGCATTGGACATCCTCAAACCACTACCTCAATACCAAAACCTTTTGCTGTACCACCCTGTCGTGCCCCGCCATGCGGACGACATAAATGCCCGAAACCGTATTGCCAAGCGGGATATTGACGGGTCCGCTCCTACCCCCGATTTTTTCAGTTAACACTACTTGTCCGCCCGCATTCACAATTTCGACCGTTTGAAAAGGCTCTTCGACAAGCAGGTTCATTTCGCTGCTGCTGATGAGCGAAGGCCGTACAAAGAGCTCACCCGCGCGCTCTCCGTCGCGGTTGACCATGATCATTTTGGAATACCTGAAACTTTCATCGGTATCGGTCATTTTAAGGCGGTAGTACAGATCTCCATTCTCCAAAGTGCTGTGTGTAAATGAATATGAGTTGCCAGCAGCTGCATTGGCCCCTTCGACCGAGCCTATGCGCTCAAATTGACGGGCATCGTGGCTGTACTCAATATCGAACGCTTTGAAATCCTTTTCCATAGCTGTTTTCCATGCCAGTCGCACCCCTTCGGCGCCAGGCGTTCCAGAAAAATCGACCAGCGTTACAGGCAGAGGGTCTTCCGCTTCGATTCGGTAGACGGCAGTGGCGGCAACCGCGTATATTTCGCCCGCTTCATCTTCGCCAATGTCC
>CAMLNK010000342.1 GCA_946481035.1 uncultured Dyadobacter sp.
GCGCCCGGTCGCGTGGACGGCGTGCACATGGTTACGTGCGGCATGAAAATAATGTCGGCGCCCAGCAGTTTCGTAGCCCGCACATTCTCGATGACATTGCTATCATAGCAAATAAGAATGCCGCATTTCCAGCCAAACAACTCAAAAACCACATATTGATCACCCGGCGTAAGGTGTGGGTTGATGAATGGGTGCAGCTTCCGGTATCTGGCAACGAGGCCGTTTTGATCTACGCAAACATAGGCCTTGTACATGTTATCATCCGCATCTTTCTCGAACAAGCCAGCCAGGACGACAATGTTATGCTCTGCCGCAATGTCCTGCAAAGCACGAATGCTCGGGCCGTCGGGAATGCGCTCGGCGACTTCCAGCATTTGCTCCCGCGATAAATGCCGCGCAAATGTGTAGCCGGTGATCGAGCACTCGTGGAATGCGATAACCTGCGCGCCCGCTTGGGACGCGTCTCCGGCGAGCTGACGGATCACGCCGAGGTTGTACTCCTTATCACCGCTTTTGTTTTCAAACTGGGCAGTTGCGATTTTGATCGGTTTCATAGCTGGTTTTTTTACTCAAAAGTAAATGCAGGGATTGCACATGTATTGTACAAACCCGACAAGAAGGAAAAACTAATGGGGGAGCCGGATCAAATTGGCGGCGAGGATGTTTTGCGGGCTGAGGTACTGGCCGGGAGTGAGGCCGGAGAGGTTCTTCATCTCGCGGATGAGGTGTGCCTGGTCGAAGAAGCCGGATTCGCAGGCTACCCCGGCGAGCGACCAATCATCCGGTTTTTTACGAAGCATTCTCAGCGCGTATTGCATGCGTGTGACGCCCGCGTAGCGTTTCGGCGAAATGCCGATCTGTTCTTCAAATTTGCGTTGCAGCTGGCGCTCTGTCGTGCCGGTCAATGCGGTGAGTTGCGCGACAGAGACAAGGCCGTTTTGCCGATGGATAATATTAATGGCATTGGTTATCAGTGTATTATTTCTGCCTGGCGCTCTTAATTGGGACAACAAAAAGCGCTCCACCGCACGGATTTTATCATGGATAGCAAGCGACGAAGCTATTTCATCATTTACCCATTTAGAATTGGTATTAAAACAATCTTTACATCCAAGGATCTGATTCCTCAATTCCGGTGCGGGAATCCGAAATAATGCAGTCGCTCCATAAGGATAAAGCACAGCAATGAGCAACCGGATATTGCTGTGCGCCCAAACATTGCGATAGGTATCCAGCTGACCATACAAAAAACTGGAAGGCAGCATTGCAGGGCCGGAATGCATTTCATTTTGATAAAAAAGCGGATCGCCGTAGTTGAACACCACTCCGGTATTTCCATCCGAAAAAATCCGCATGGCCGACTGTGTATCACTTTCTATGACCAGAAAATGCCGCACTATGCCGGAGAGGAGAGGTGTAGGTTTGACCTGCATAATTGATTACCAATGTTGCGCCCAGAAACTCTGGCCTTCGTAGCCGCTCTGCACGAGCATTTTGGCCGCTTGCAGGCTCCGTTTGCCGCTGTTACAGTAGAAAACGACTTTTTTGCCCGAAGGAAAGGTTTCTATACTTTCAGGGATTTCGGAGAGCGGGATGTTCTCGCCCCCGAAATTATCCGCTTCAAATTCATAATATTCGCGAACATCCACAAGCAGAACCTGTTCGGGATCGGCTTCCTGCAATGCTTCGAACTCGTCGTAGGACATTTCGCGCGTAGTCTCTTCAACCGGTTGTTTTGCGGCAATTTCCTGAGATTTCACGGGAGCTGCCCCGGATCTTGAAAACCGGAAAACAGACTGGCTATTAGAAAGTGTATTGATTACCAACAATTTGCCGGATAGCGGCTCACCGATACCGGCAATGATTTTAATCGCCTCATTGGCCATATAAGTGCCGATAATACCCGGCAAGACGCCCATTACACCCGCTTCCGCGCAGTTATCGCCTTCCTCGGCGTCCGGGAAAAGGCACCGGTAGGTAGGGCCGCCCTGGTAGTTGAATACCGACACCTGCCCCTCGAAACGCAGAATGGAGCCGAAGACGAAAGGTTTATCCAATTCCACACAAAAATCATTGACAAGGTAGCGGGTCTCAAAATTATCGGAACCATCGATGACAAGGTCGTAGCCGTGGAGCAAATCCGCTGCATTTTCGGCATTAAGGCGATCGGGGTAGGCGGTGAGCTTTACGAACGGATTGAGTACCGAGAGCTTTTCGACGGCCGTAATGGCCTTATTTTTACCAACATCATCGGCTGAGTAGAGTATCTGCCGGTGCAGGTTGGTGAGGTCCACCGTGTCGTCATCGATAATGCCGATCTCGCCCACGCCCGCCGCTACCAGGTATTGCAGGACCGGGCACCCGAGCCCACCCGCGCCCACGACGGCAACCTTGCCGGCACGCAGTTTCTCCTGGCCCGCCAGGCCCATTTCCGGCATGATGATCTGCCGGGCGTAGCGTTTGCGTTCTATTGGGGTCATGTTAATGATTGAATGATTGAATGACCGAATGATTGAATAACCGATAATTGAATACGTTTTATTCGGTCATTCAGTCATTCAATCGTTCAAAATTAAAGAAACGTCCCAGTCCTTCCAAACCGGCTCGTAGCCTGCGCCGCGGATCATTTGGGCGATCTCGGCGGGCGTTCTCTCGTCCGAAATCTCGAATTGTTCGAGCGATTCCGGTTCGACGGCGTAGCCGCCCGGATTGGTTTTGGAACCTGCGCTGATGGATGTTACACCCAATTGAATGCAATGGTTCCTGAACTTCTCGGATTCGCGCGTGGAAAGCGACAGCTCGACTTCCCCGTTGAAAATCCGATAGGCACAAATGAGTTGCACCAGCTCCCGGTCGCTCATTTCTACCTTCGGTTCCAAACCGCCGGAGAAGGGCCGGAGGCGCGGGAAAGAAAGACTGTAACGCGTTTGCCAGTAGGTTTTTTCAAGATAATTTAAATGCAGGGCGGTGAAAAAACTGTCGGTGCGCCAGTCTTCCAAACCTATCAATACCCCCAAACCCATCTTGTGGATACCCGCTTGCCCCAGCCGGTCGGGTGTTTCGAGGCGATAATTGAAATTCGCTTTTTTGCCTTTCGGGTGATGTTTCCGGTAATCTTCCTGGTGATAGGTTTCCTGATACACCAGTACCGAATGCAGCCCAAGCGGGATCAGCTCCTCATATTCGTCGCGGTCGAGCGGCTGTACTTCCATCGAAACCTGTGCGAAATGCGGGCGGATCAGTTCCAGTACTTTTTTGAAATACTCCACATGTACCGTCTGATTCGCCTCACCGGTAACCAGCAGCACGTGTTCGTACCCCATGTCTTTGATCACCTCCACCTCTTGCAGGATCTCAGACTCCGTTAAAGTACGGCGGCGCACCTTGTTATCGAGGCTGAAACCACAGTAGGTACATATATTGGTGCATTCATTGGACAAATACAGCGGCACGTACATTTGAATGGTATTGCCAAAGCGTTTCCGGGTTAGCTGCCGGCTTAGCCTTGCCATGGGTTCCAGGTATGGGGCGGCGGCAGGCGAAACCAGCGCCATGAAATCGTCCAGTGTCCTTTTCGGGGCTGTCAATGCCCGCTCTACATCCGCGGAGGTTTTGGAATAAATTTCTTCCTTCACCGTATCCCAGGAATACCGCGCGAATTCTTCTTTAAAGCTCATCCAGAAATGCGGTTAACGGGCTGCTGGCCACCGCCAGGCTCCCTTTTGATCCTAATCTGGCTTCGTAAGCCATTCTGCCTGATTGTACGGCCAGCCTGAAAGCCTCGGCCATCGCCACCGGGTCGCCGGCCACTGCGATAGCCGTGTTCACCAGCACTGCATCCGCGCCTATCTCCATTGCTTTGGCCGCATCCGAAGGCGCACCGATGCCTGCATCCACAACGACCGGTATCTTACTTTGCTCGATGATAATTTCAAGGAAATCAATGGTTTTTAAACCCTTGTTACTGCCAATGGGCGAGCCCAGCGGCATTACCGCGGAGGCACCCGCTTCTTCCAGTCGTTTGCATAGCACAGGGTCGGCGTGAATGTAGGGCAGGATTACGAAACCCAGTTTAGCCAACTCCTCGGTAGCCTTCAATGTCTCGATCGGGTCGGGCATGAGGTACTTCGGGTCGGGGTGGATTTCGAGTTTCAGCCAGTTGGTTTCCAATGCCTCGCGTGCGAGCTGGGCCGCGAAAACCGCTTCTTTGGCCGTGCGCACGCCGGAAGTATTGGGTAACAAATGAATATGGTTGTGGGTCAGATGGCCCAGAATATCGTCGCCCGCGTCGTGTACATCCACGCGACGCAGGGCTACCGTCACCAGTTCGGAGCCGGAAGCGAGCAATGCTTCCTCCATCACCGCCGCCGAACTGAACTTGCCGGTGCCGGTGAAGAGCCTGGATTGAAATGTTTTATCTGCGATAGTCAGCATAATGCTTGTTGGATTTGGTGAAATGTTTTTTGCGGGTTTGCCGCGCCAATCAATGCGCCGGACATTGCCACGCCGTGAAGGCCCGCGGCGCGGAGCCCGGAAATGTCGTCGGGCGTAATGCCGCCGATGGCAATAATGGGTGTAGAATAGCCGATTGCCTGCATTTGGTACATTAGGGTAGAATAGCCATCGATTCCCAGAATAGGGCTTAGATTTTGCTTGGTATTGGTAAACCGGAACGGCCCGAGGCCGATGTAATCTGCGCCTTCGCCTACGCGCAATGCAATATCCTCCCAGGTATTGGCCGTGCCGCCGATCACCATTTTCTTCCCCACGAGGGCGCGCGCCTGAGGCACGGGCATGTCCGTGAGGCCCAGGTGCAGGCCATGGGCTTCCACAGCCAGGGCTATATGTGGAAAATCATTAATGATCAATTTGGCCCCATAACTGTCACACAGCTGCTTGGCTTTCGAGGCAAGAGTCAGTACTTCCTCCTCAGTCCGGTTCTTCACCCGCAGCTGAATCCATCGGCAACCCGCTTCCAGCGCAAGCCGAATGCTGTCGATATGCGACATTGCACCAGTTTCATTGGAGATAAAATGCAATCTATCCACAAAACCAGCCTCATCCTTTTTCTCCTTATCCCCGGGTTGAAACCCGGGGCAATGGACTGCTTTTGAATCTATTGACCCGGGGATGCAGGATGATTGCTGAAATGATGATTGTTGAAATGATGATTGCTGAGAGGAAAAATGCTGAGATGATTTTAGAGATAATTGCAATGATTTTAGATTTTCAAATTGAGCAATAGCATTGCCAGGTTTTTGCCAGATGCTGCCCAATACTGCCGCGCCATCAAAGCCCATTTCTAATGTAGATTTCAAGTTTTCTGCATCAATGCCGCCTAATGCGATGACTTTGCCTGGAAAGCGATGTTTCTCTAATTTGAAATCAGCAGGAATTTTCGAAGGATAATCAGCTTTTGAAATACTATCAAAAACCGGCCCCAGAAATGCATAATCAAAGCAGTGCGGCAGTCTTTCAAGCTCTTCCGGATTATGTATCGAAGTGCTGAGTATAAGCCCATTGCTTTTCAATACTTCCAATGTTT
>CAMLNK010000343.1 GCA_946481035.1 uncultured Dyadobacter sp.
CGATAATAAAAATTATGCCAGTGAGTTGATGTAGGCAGCCATTTGTATGGTGTCGAAGACGTGGTCGATGTCCAGGTGGGTAATCGCATAATGTGGCATGAAAGGCATTTGGGCCGTGTCGGGATTTTGCACTACGGCTATCCCTCCGGCGCGTTTTACGGCTGTAAGGCCGCTGGTACCATCATCATTGGCACCCGAAAGCAGTATTGCCACGAGGCCCGGCCCGTAAACCTCCGCCGCCGACTCGAATGTGACGTCGATGCTGGGCCTGCTGAAATTAATTTTTTCGGAATAATCAAGCGAAAATGTCCGGTCGTGCTCGATAAGTAAATGGTAATCGGCAGGGGCGAGATAAATCGTACCGGGTGTCACGGGTTCTTTATCTTCCACTTCCTGTGTAGGGTTTAAAGTCTTGGAACCCAGTAACTCTGATAACGAAGAGTCGCCGGAATTGCGGCGGTGCAGCACCAACGCTACGGGAAAGGGCAAGTCGGCACGCAGCAGCGGAAGCAGCCGGAACAGCACTTCCAGGCTGCCGGCCGAGCCGCCGATCATCAGGAGCTCACAGGTATGGTTCAAATGACTTTCTTCCATATTTTTTCCCGGTTCAATTGCCTGAACTTGTTTTGTATGGCCGAGAATTTCAATGTCTCTTTGGTTCCCAATGCGAGGTACCCCAATGTTCCGAGACTTGCATCGAAGAGTTTGAGAACCCTGTCCTGCAACTCTTTGTCGAAGTAAATCAGCACGTTGCGGCAGAGGATCAGGTCGAACTCGTTGAAAGAACTATCAGAGACCAGGTTATGGGTCGAAATGATGATCTTCTCCGAAAGATCACTATCGAATTTGGCCTGGCCGTACTGCGCCGTGTAATAACTCGAAAAATCGCGGGTACCGCCTGATGCAATGTAGCTTTCGGAATACTGTTTCATCAGCGCCATGGGAAATATGCCTTTGCGTACTTTCTCCAATACGCTGGGATTGAGGTCGGTCGCATACAGCAGCGAGCGCCGCAGCAAATTGGCCTCTTTGAGCAAAATCGCCATCGAATACACCTCTTCACCGGTAGAGCAACCCGCGTGCCAAACCCGGATAAACGGCTTGGTGCCTAGCACAGGGAGCACGTCGTCGCGCAGGGATTTGTAAAATGCCGGATCGCGGAACATTTCGGTCACATTCACCGTCACTTCTTCCACAAACCGTTTGAGGTAAGCCGGGTCGTTTCGTACACGGTAGCGCAGTTCGGCGAAGCTCGGGAATTTGTCGAGCGAGCACAGCCGTACCACCCGTCGTTTCAGCGAAGCGCGCGAGTACCGCGTGAAATCGTATCCGTAAAGATCGAACAGGTCATTCAGCAAAAGATCGATGTCGTCCTCTTCAATCATGGAGTCAGATGTTGCGAAGTATCTTCAAAAGCTTGTCGACGTCGATCGGTTTGGAAATATAATCGTTAGCCCCGGCGCCGAGACACTTCTCGCGGTCGCCCACCATCGCTTGCGCGGTGACGGCGATAACCGGTACCGATTGCCTGTTTTCCAGGTCTTTGATCAGCGGAATGGCTTCGTAACCATCCATTTCCGGCATCATCATGTCGATCAGCACGGCGTCTACCGGTTCGCTGGTGCGCAGGATATTCAGTGCTTCCGTGGCTGCAGAGCAGGAAATGCAGTCGAAGCCTTTCGATTTGAGGGTCGCCCTGAGCGCGAAAATATTCCGGGCGTCGTCGTCGACGATCATGATCTTTTTCTTTTCCATTGCGGGGGTCAGGATTTTTCGTAAAGCCACACGCGCAGCAGCGACATTAGCTGGTCGATATCCACGGGTTTGGTAATATAGTCAGAAGCGCCCGCATTAATGCATTTTTCCCGGTCGCCTGTCATGGCTTTTGCGGTAACGGCGATAACCGGCAGGTTGCGCCATTGCGGATTTTCGCGGATGCGCTTCGCGGTTTCGTAACCGTCCATTTGAGGCATCATCATGTCGAGCAGCACCACGTCTACCTCCGGATTCTCGCGCAGTTTCTGCAATGCTTCCCGGCCGTCCAGCGCCGTGAGGACATTCATTTTATAGTTTTCCAGCGACTTCGAAAGTGAGAATATATTCCGCACATCATCGTCGGCGATCAGTACCGTTTTTCCATTCAAAATTTCTCCGAGTCCGCCCAGCTTGCGTGCCTCGGTTCCCTGGCGGGTATTTTTCTTGTTTTCTTCCACCACATGCAGGAACAGCGACACCTCGTCCAGCATACGCTGGTAGGAATGCGCGGTTTTGACGATGATCGAATCGGCATACTGCTTAATCCGCAGCTCTTCTGTCATCGAAAGGCTTTTTCCTGTGAAAATAATAATCGGGACATGCTCGAAGCCGGGGTTCTTTTTAGCCTCTTCAAGCATGTCGTAAGCCTTTTTGTCGGGAATACCCATGTCCAGGATCACACAGTCGACCTCGTTGTTGGACAATGCGCTGATGCCCTCGTTGATATCGCTTTTGAGCTCCGAATTAATATCAAATGTGCCCAGGTAGTAGGCCAGTGCTTTGGCATGCATCGAATTATCCTCGACGATGAGCACTTTCTTCGATTTTTTGCTGATCACATATTCGATTTTTCGGAAAACCTCTTCCATTTTCTCGATCGCCACCGGCTTGTCGATAAAATCTACCGCGCCCTTTTGCAAGCTTTCGTTCTTCATCCGGTGTGACGACATGATATGCACCGGGATATGCCGTGTTTCCGGGTCGTTTTTGAGCTGGTCCATGACTTCCCAGCCGCTCACGACCGGCAGCTGGATGTCGAGCAGGATACCCATCGGCCTGAACGTCCGTGCGAGTTCGAGTCCCTCGTCCCCGCGAACGGCCACTATGCCTTTGTAACCCTGTTTGCGGGTGTAATCCAGGAGTGATTTGGCAAATAATGTGTCGTCCTCGATGATCAGGATCGTTTTCGCGGCGTCGGTAACCGTGGAGCGGTCGTCGGGAATGCTCTCGGGAATGACCGTGCTGATAAATCGGCTTTGGGCCTCCGGCGTCGATTTGGATGCGTTGTTTTCCTGAAAATTCCCAAAGAAATTGGCCGTTTCCGGTTCGGGATTGCCGTAGGAGGGCCTGATAGGGATAAAAAGTGTGAATTCGCTGCCCTGACCCACCACGCTCGTGAGCGATATTTCCCCGCCCAGCAGCTTGGCCAGTTCCCGGCTGATCGACAAGCCCAATCCCGTCCCGCCATATTTACGCTTTGTAGAACCGTCGGCCTGCTGGAACGCTTCAAAAATATGGTGCTGTTTTTCAGGCGCTACGCCAATGCCGGTGTCACGGACCACGAAGCAGAGCATCTTGTCATTACCATCGTTCAGCTTGACGGTAATATCTACCGAGCCTTGTGCGGTGAATTTTAATGCGTTGGAAATCAGGTTTTTCAGGACTTGTTCCATCCTCATTTTGTCCGTTTCGATCACCGGCGGCACGGCGTTTGCGACCGAAACCGAGAAGTCGAGCCCTTTTTCCCTTGCCATAGGTGCAAAAAGGGCCTTCATATCATCACAAATCTCTTTGATAGAAACCGTTACATATTCCAGTTCCATTTTTCCCGCCTCGATTTTCGACAAATCCAGTATTTCGTCGATCAATCCCAGCAAACCATTCCCGGACGACTGTATCACCGTCGCATATTCAATCTGTTCGCCGGTCAGGTTCTTATCGTCATTTTCGGCGAGCAGGCGGCTCAGCAGCAGGATCGAGTTCAGCGGCGTGCGCAACTCGTGCGACATATTGGCCAGGAATTCGGATTTGTACCGGGTGGTCAGTTCCAGTTCTTCTGCCTTTTTCTGTATTTCAATGTTCTTTTCTTCCAGCAACCCGCTGCGTTCTTCGAGCTCTTCGTTGGTTTGCTGCAATTCCTCCTGCTGTACCCGCAACTCTTCTTCGGAAGCCTGCAATTTCTGCGACTGTGCTTCCAGTTCCGCATTCAGGTTTTCGAGTTCGTTGTGCTGCGTTTGAAGCTCCTCCGCCTGTGCCTGGGTTTCTTCCAGGAAGTTTTGAAGTTTTACATAATCCACTGCGGAATTGACCCCGCTGGCTATCGTTTCCAGGTTTTCTTCCAAAAAGCGCATCGTGAGATCGTCCGGTACTTTCAGAAAGCCGAGTTCGATTACTCCTATGCACTCATAGGAGTACACGAGCGGGAGAATCGCCAGCGCCGCAGGACCGGTTTCACCGAGACTGGACGTGATTTTGAGGTAATTGGGTGGAACATCGCGAACGAGCAGCGATTTCTTCGAGTCGATGACCTGCCCGCATAATCCTTGTCCTGCGACAACGGTTTCCGGCGCATTCTGAGCCGCAAAACTGCCTGTTAGATGGAAATTCCAGTCGGTATCCAGGATGTACATTGTCCCCAGGTTCGCGCCCGAATATGCGGTAAGCGTATTGATCAGCTTTGCGGACAGTTTTTTGAGGACCCGTTCGCCCCGGATCGCGTCATTGATCTGCACATCGCCGGCTTGTAGCCAGTTCTGAATGCTCAAATCGTGAAACGTCTGTTCGAGCGAGCCGGCCATTTTATTCAGAGCAACCGAAATCCGCCCAAGTTCGTCGTCGGTTTCGTCGCGGCTGCGAGCCGTATAATCGCCGTCCGAAACCCGTTGGGTAACTTGCTCAATGTGGCCGATGCGGCGGTTGGTTGTTGCATATTTTTCCTCATCGACCTGCTGCTGCGCGATCCGCCTGCCAATGTCCCCGCGGATGCGCAGGTAGGAGGAAATGGTGATCAGGAGTGAAATCAATGCGGCGGCAGCGAGCAGGATAGGGGTATATTTAATGTAGATTTGCTGCTGTTCGAGGCGCTCTCCAAGCCTTGCGCTTTCTTCTTCCTTGATCCGCTCGGTGGTAATCCGCAGGTCGTCCATGATCTTCTTTCCCCTGATCATCTCCCGCAGGCGTGCGTCGGTATCATACACGAAATTGGCATTCTTTTTGGCCATATCGATGATGTTCTGCATCTGGCCGAACTTCGCCTCATAAAGTGCCTTTACTTCCCGCAGGTTTTTCTGCTGTACGGGGTTGTCAGCGGTCAGCTCTACCAGGTTGTTGTAGCTGTTCGTGGTTTTTTCGTAAGCACCTTCA
Source organism: uncultured Dyadobacter sp. (assembly GCA_946481035.1). The sequence goes on from CAMLNK010000343.1 coordinate 5,119, forward strand.
TAGGGTTCGAGGAACTGCGGCTCTGAGGTGATAAGGAACCCCCGCTGGCCGGTTTCCGCATCTTTCATATGTGAAATGATGGCCTCGGCCTCGATAAGCACCGCATTGGTGTGGTTGACGATCTTCGAATTGTTGATCAGTTTCTGGGTGCTGTAATAAGAGGCCAGAAGACTGAAAAACAAAAGCAGGATGGAAAAGGAAAAAACGATCTGTAATTGCTGGATGATCGAATTGGAGACTTTCTTCATAGGTATGCGTTAGCTAAATGTCGGTTTTGACGGCCGTTAATGCATTTTCCTGCACAAACGGAAGTATGAGGATAAACTCAGAACCCCGGTTTTCGGTGCTGCGGGCGGAAATAAGCCCGTTGTGCTTATCCATAATTTTCTTTGCGATGGCAAGCCCGATACCTGTGCC
>CAMLNK010000344.1 GCA_946481035.1 uncultured Dyadobacter sp.
TGAAAGTGATCTTTTGCAATGCATTCTGGCTGAAAGAGCCGTCGGTGCCGATGATTTCCGGAATGCGGTAAATGGTGTTAGTGGAAGTCACCGGCTGATTGTTGTTACCGATATCGGCGATGTACACGTACGACACTCCATTATCCGGCCCCGGACCTACGGCAACCTCTTCCCAATCGTGGTTATGGGTGCCGGGTACATTATATTGTTTAATGCTTTTGCCGTCCTTGCTGATCAGGTAGAGCGCATTGGGCTGGCCCGAATCCTGGATCGTCCAGAGGTAGCCTGGCATCGACGCGCTGGCGGCCATGCCCGATGCTTCATCGATCACGCCGGCGGCTATCGGAGATTGTTCAGGAGTTGTTTCGAACGTGTCCGACGGGCCTGTTCCCCCGGGCGACGGCTCGGGGTCGTTGCATGAACAGGTGACGCAAAAAACAAGTGAAGAAAGCATCAACCCCACTCGTCCGCCCCTGCTGCCATATATTTTCATAGAAAACACTTCATGTTAGATTTGCTAAAAATACGTACTTTTGCCGCATTTATTATCAGCGACTTTCATTATATCAGTATTAAAATAGTTATATGTTACGTACACATACCTGCGGGGAATTAAGCTTAGGACATGTAAATCAAGACGTTGTATTATGTGGTTGGGTTCAACGCGTCCGCGACAAAGGAGGCATGATCTGGCTCGACCTGCGTGACCGTTACGGCATCACCCAGCTTCTTTTCGAAGAGGGCAAAACCCCTGCAAATGTGTTGGAAACTGCGCGCTCGCTGGGCCGTGAATTCGTGATTTCGGCCAAAGGCTCGGTGATCGAACGCTTGTCTAAAAATGATAAGATCGCTACCGGCGATATCGAGATCCGCGTGGCGGAACTCAGCATTCTCAACCCCGCGAAATTGCCTCCGTTCCTGATCGAGGACGAAACCGACGGCGGCGACGATATCCGCATGAAATACCGCTACCTCGACCTTCGCAGAAATACGGTTCGTCAAAACCTGCAACTGCGCCACCAGGTGGCCCGCTACACCCGTGCGTACCTGGATAACCTGAACTTCATCGAGGTAGAAACGCCGGTTCTGATCAAATCTACACCGGAAGGCGCCCGCGATTTCGTGGTACCTAGCCGTATGAACCCGGGAGAATTTTATGCATTGCCCCAGTCTCCGCAGACATTCAAACAACTCCTGATGGTGGCCGGTTTCGACCGTTACTATCAGATTGTGAAGTGTTTCCGTGACGAAGACCTGCGTGCCGACCGTCAGCCTGAATTTACCCAGATCGACTGCGAAATGTCGTTCGTGACCCAGGAAGACGTTCTGAATACCTTCGAAGGCATGATCCGCGAGCTTTTCGCGAAAGTGAAAAATATTGACCTGCCGGAAGTTCCCCGCATGACCTACGCGGATGCAATGCGCCTGTACGGTTCCGATAAGCCGGATATTCGTTTTGGAATGCAATTCGTGGAGCTCAAAGGCGACAACCAGGACCTTACTTCCGGAAAAGGCTTCGGCGTATTCGATGATGCTGGCCTTGTGGTTGGGATCAATGCAACGGGTTGCGCGGGTTACACAAGAAAGCAGGTCGACGAACTGACTGATTGGATCAAACGCCCGCAAATCGGTGCGAAGGGTCTGGTGTATGTTCGCTACAATACCGATGGATCAATCAAATCATCCGTAGACAAATTTTACACTGAAGAAGAGCTTAAAAAGTGGGTAGAAGCGTTCGACGCTAAGCCAGGAGATCTTCTACTAATCCTGTCGGGCCAGGGCGACAAAACACGTAAGCAACTTAACGAGCTGCGCCTAGAAATAGGTTCACGCCTGGGACTCCGCAATCCTGACGAATACCGTGCTTTATGGGTAATCGACTTCCCGTTGTTGGAGTTCGGAGAGGAAGAAAACCGCTGGTTTGCGATGCACCACCCGTTCACCAGCCCGAAACCGGAGGATATCGGCTTGCTGGATAAAAATCTGGGCCTTGTAAGGGCCAATGCATACGATATGGTAATCAACGGCGTTGAAGTTGGCGGAGGTTCTGTTCGGATCTTTGAAAAAGAACTTCAACGGCAAATGTTCGAGATCCTCGGATTCTCGGCCGAAGAAGCGCAGGAACAATTCGGCTTCCTGATGAATGCATTTGAATTCGGCGCACCTCCTCACGCCGGTATCGCATTCGGTTTTGACAGGCTTTGCTCGATTTTCGGCGGAGCGGATTCGATCCGGGACTTCATTGCATTCCCTAAGAACAATTCCGGCCGCGATGTGATGATCGACTCGCCTTCGACGATATCGGACGGGCAGCTTAAAGAGCTGGCAATCCGCGTGGAAGGTGCCCATTCATGATCGGAACGAGATCGATTTGGCGGGTAATCTAACATAAAGTAAGATTTTGTAGATTTGCCCGGGCATATTTTAAATTTCACCACAGGACCATCCGGCAACGGAGGGTCCTGCTTGTAATTCAACTACACTGCATGCATTATCAATCCTTTGTAAGAAATTATTTCAGGAATGCCTTCATGTTGTTGCTCCTTCTGGCCGGCATCGGGGCTTTTGCTCAAAATACCACTCCACAGCTTCCAACCACGGATCCTACGCAGCCTAAAATCGACCCTTCACAGGTGACCAACCAGCAGGCTGTCGACTTTTATAACCAGGCCAAATCGGCAGGAATGTCGGATATGGATATCGAAAAGGCCGCATTACAGCGAGGTTATACACTGGATCAGATATCCGCCATGCGCAAGCGGCTGCAACAACGGCCCAGCCAGCAGCAAACAAACGACCCCAACCGGGACCAACTGGACGAAACCAGGGACCAGGACGAAGCGGACGAGCTCGAAGACGAAGCGAACAATGACAGCGACTCCACAACAAACCGTTCGAGAAGTCGTCGCCAAAGCCGCACTTTCGGCTCGGCTTTTTTTGCAAGGGCATCATCCACATTCGAACCTAACCTGCGTATTGCCACTCCCCGCAACTACATTCTCGGACCTGAGGACGAAATCGTTGTGGATATTTATGGTAATGCGGTGGATAACTTCCGTATGAAGATCAGTCCGGAAGGAACCGTGAAAATGCTCAACCTCGCACCCGTGTATGTGAACGGGCTCACGATCGAGCAAGCGAGCGAGCGCATTGTGAACCGCCTGCGGCAAGCCTATTCGACACTGAACCGCCCGGGCTCGGGGACATATTCGTCCATCACGCTCGGAAATGTCCGCAGCATACGCGTCATGATCACTGGCGAGGCAGCGCGGCCCGGAACCTACACGGTATCGTCGCTGGCCACTGCATTTAATGCACTTTCGCTATCGGGCGGCCCCAGCAGAAATGGCTCCTACCGCAACATCGAGGTGGTTAGGAATAACAAGGTCATCAAGAAAATCGACCTTTACCGCTTCCTCGTCGACGCCGACCTGAATGATAACATTGCCCTGCAAGATCAGGACATTATCCTCATAAGGCCATTTGAAACAAGGATAGAACTGAAAGGACAAATAAAACGTCCGGGCATTTTTGAAGCGAAACCCGGTGAAAGTCTGACGAATATTATCCGCTACGCCGGTGGTTTCACTCCCGAAGCGTACACCAAAACAGTTACTTATCAGCGGAATACCGGTACCAACTATATGATCGGAAGCGTCGACTCTGTTCAGATCGAAACTTTCGCGCCTAAAAATGGCGATATTTTCACGGTGAAACGGATATTGGATATCGTTGCCAACCAAGTCGAAGTACGCGGTGCGGTTACATTGCCGGGCCCATATGCATTGGAAGAGCGCTGCAACTCAGTCCTGAAACTGATCCAGATGGCCCAGGGACTTAGCCCGCGCGCGTTCCTGAACAGGGCTATCCTTGAAAGATCCAGCGGCGAAACCCAGACCGGCATTGTGGCAATTGATCTCAGGAAGCTGATCAACGGCGAAATAGCAGATATTCCATTGCTTGCAGGCGATATTCTGACGATCAAATCCGTCGAAGACCTGAAAGAATTCACGTTCCTGACCATTTCAGGATCGGTGATCAACCCGGGCAACTATTATTATTACAAGGACATGACCATCGCCGACCTTATTTTCCAGTCGGGTGGCTATACCGAAGGCGGTATCCCCTATCGCATTGAAGTGTCGCGTCGCGTGAAGAATGACACGCTCGACCTGCCGTCTTCGCAGAACGTCCGGATTTTCTCAATCGATGTAGCGGATAACCTGGTACTCAATCCCGACGATCAGAAATTCAAGCTGCAACCGCAGGACATCATCGTGGTGCGCAAATCGCCGCGTTATGAGCCCCAAAAATCGGTCACGATCATTGGCGAGGTGCGCTATCCCGGCAATTATACCATCATCAACAACTTCGAACGCATTTCGGATCTGTTCAATAAAGTGGGCGGATTACGGCCGGAGGCATATCTGCCCGGTGCCCGGTTCTATCGGGGCGAGGAACTGATCGCGGTCGACATCGAAGCGATCATCAACAAGCCTACACTTCCGTCGAACTTGCTGCTGATGCACGGCGACACGCTCGTTATCCCGCGGCGCCTGGAAACAGTGCGGATCCAGGGTGGCGTGCACAATCCGTCGATCATGAATTTCGATTCCAGGTTCAGCTACGACGACTATATTTCGCAAGCGGGCGGCTACACCGAACAAGGCTGGAAAAAACGCGTGTACGTGTCGTACCCCAACGGCCGCACCCATAGAACCAAGAACTTCCTGTTTTTCCGGTCGTATCCGAAAGTTGAACCCGGCGCAGTGGTGACGGTTCCTCTGAAAGTTGCGGAGCCGGATCGTCAGAAAACACCTGGTGAGCGGATTGCATTATTCTCTTTCATCGCGTCCATTGTAAGTACGATCACCCTGGCGGCAATCAGCCTGAGCAGATAATAATCATGATATCCTACCCAGAAAAAAAGCCCGACGAGGCTGGCAGCAAGGCGAGCTCGTTCAATGCTGCGGAAATACGTTTTGCCGATATCATCCTTTTTGTAGGGAAGTATATCAAATTGCTCATACTGATCGGGTTCATTTCCCTGATAGCCGGCATTATGTACAGTTTCACACTTACTAAAAAGTACGAAGCCAAAGTGAGCCTGCTGCCCGAATACGGTACTTCCAGAAGAGGGTCGTTCTCGCTCCTGAGTGCGGGGCTTAATGGCGACGGCGCGGAAAAACTTCAACCCGATCTTTACCCGAACATCATGCAGAGCTCGCCGTTTGGTGAATACCTGCTCAAACAGCCCGTCGTGGCCCAGGATAACAAATCCTACAAAACGCTGCTGGATTTTATGAAGACTCAGGATAAGCCCGGGCTGCTATCCGGCCTGTTCTCTTCTTCTTCTTCCAAAACACCAAAAAAAGAGATCAAACTCAACAAAGAGGGAATCCTATCGTATTCACTTCAAGAACAATCCCGTATCAGCAGCGCAATTTCCCTGCTCTCGGCCTAAGTGGATCCTTATAGTTGCGTAATACAGATCAGCGCGGAAACGTCTGATCCTTTTGTTTCCGCA
>CAMLNK010000345.1 GCA_946481035.1 uncultured Dyadobacter sp.
TTCGATATTCCCTGAAAAGCTCATATTTTCAGAAAACGGCTATCGAACCGGAAAAATCAACGAGGTGGCCTCGTTTATCTATCAGTTAAACAGCGATTTAGCTAAAATAAAAAACGGAACTTCGGACGATTTCTCGCCAAAGTCCCGTTTAGTACCCAGAGCCGGAGTCGAACCGGCACGAGTGTAACCTCATTGGTGTTTGAGACCAACGCGTCTACCGATTCCGCCATCTGGGCATTCTCTTACTTGTTGGGAGTGCAAAAGTAGGCAGAAAAAGAGATTAAACAAGCCTCCGCGGTAAATTTTCGCAAGATTTTTGTGATAAAATTTGTAGTCGCCGGCTAAACCGCTTATTCATAGCGCAATGCCTCGATCGGGTCCAGGCGCGAAGCTTTGATGGCCGGATAGATGCCGGAGAGCACGCCTACGAGTACGCATATGGCAATGCCGACGATCATCCACAGCCATGGGACTACAAAACTGCTGTTTTCGCTGATGACGCCCGTAATGGCGTTGCCTACGATGATGCCGAGGATCAACCCGCCGAATCCGCCGAGAATGCATACCACGATGGCTTCGATCAGGAATTGCATGCGGATCACACGCGGCGTGGCGCCCAGGGATTTTCGGATGCCTATTTCGCGTGTCCGTTCGGTAACGGATACCAACATGATGTTCATCAATGCAATAGCAGCTCCCAGCAGCGTAACGGTGCCGATCACGAAGCCGCCGATGCGGAGGTAGCCGCTGACTTCGGCGAAATCTTTCACCATAGCATCCGCCCGGTCGATGGTAAACGAATCTTCCTTGCCGAGCTCGTCGCCGCGGATACGCCGCATTATCCCGCGTGCTTCTTCGACGATCAGATCGCCGTTGGCGGCATTCGGTGCCGAGGCGGTGATATTATAGGTAAGAGTGCGGTTAGCGGCGAGGCCCCGGCCGCTTTCGAGCGGAATCAGGATGAGCCTGTCGGAGTTGTTGTTGCCGCCCAACGAGCCCTTTTTAGCCAGAACACCTATTACTTTATACCGGCTGCCCATAAACGTGATCTCCTTGTTGAGCGGGTCGTTGCGCTCGAAAAGTTTCCGCGCAATTTCCTGCCCTAAAACTGCAACATTCAGGGATTTTTCAAGGTCATTCTTGTCGAGATTACGGCCGAGGTCGATCTTGTAGCCGTTGATACCCAGATACTGGTCGTCGGAGCCGACCACGTTGCTGTTCGGGTTGGTTTTGTTGCTCCGGTAGTTGACCTGCACCGCACCGGCAATGTCGGCCGAAAGCGAGGCGGTAGCTTCATAGGAAGCCTTGAATTTCTCGGCGAAGGTTTTGGCATGGCGGTAGGTAACAGGCGGGTATTGTTTGCTCCGGCGGCCGCCCTGGCGAAACTGGTCGTCGTCGCGGTTGCGGACGGTGAAGGTGTTGGCGCCGAGGTCGGCGAAACTGCTGTTAACGGAACCCTGAATGCCGTCGATGGCCGTAAGGATACCTACGAGAGATGTAATGCCGATGGCGATAATCATGGCCGTAAGCACAGTCCGGAGGAGGTTACTTTGAATCGAACGCAGGCCTTCTTCGATGTTTTCGCGTATTATCATGGCATTTAGAGCTGGTGCACCAGAAACAGGATTTGGTCGTTAGTAATGAAGTCCCAAACGGATTTAAAGTGTTTGAAACCGGTACGAGTTTTGTGGTAGATTTCGGAACGTGACGGTTTCTTTACTATATTTAATCTTTACCTGAATGTAAAACTGCGCATGAAAGTCGAAAGAATCAAACCAGTGATACGCCTGTATATCCCGCTCGTCATTTTTTTGATCGGCTCGCTGAATGCTATGGCAAACCGCCTGCTGATCCCGATGGACGAGTCGCAGAAGAACCATTTGAAGGCTTACGGCATATCTTACTGGATACTGAAAAATTATGAAATGGAAATGGACTGGCTCCTCAATTACCGGGGCGGCAGTTTTATGGTGGCTTACAATCAGCAGTTTGCATCGGAAATGACGGTACGCGGCGTGAGTTTCGAGGTGATCTCGGAAGGCCAGGCGGGGCAGATATTGAACCAGATCAGTTCCCCGGATGTGAATATGGACGCCGTGAAACTGCAAAAAGCGCCCCGTATTGCGGTGTATTCTCCCAAATCCAAATTGCCCTGGGACGATGCCGTGACGCTGGTCCTTACCTATGCCGAGATTCCCTACGATGTGGTGTATGACGACGAGGTTTTGAACAACAAGCTGCCCGAATACGACTGGCTGCATCTGCACCACGAAGATTTTACGGGCCAGTTTGGTAAATTCTTCCAGTATAAGGATTACCCCTGGTACCGCGAGCAGAAGAAGGAGGCAGAGGAGACGGCTACCAAGTTCCAGTTCAACAATGTCCCGCAAATGAAGCTGGCGGTTGCTAAAAGGATCGCCGAGTTTGTGACGGGCGGAGGCTACATGTTCGCGATGTGCAATGCTACGGATACATTTGATATTGCGCTTGCAGCCGATGGCGTCGATATCGTGGATGCGATGTACGATGGCACGCCCGCCGACCCCGCGGCGAACACGAAGCTGAATTACGGGAATTCATTCGCATTCCACGATTTCAAAACGATCCCTTATCCTTATGAAATCGAATTCTCCGACATCGATAACCAGCCCGACGAACGAGGGATGATTGAAGCGAACGATTTCTTCTCGCTCTTCCAGTTTTCGGCCAAATGGGACCCGGTACCGAGTATGCTCACACAGAACCACCAAACCATTATTAAAGGATTTCTCGGACAGACCACCGCATTTAAAAACCGGCTGATCAAACCCGAGGTAATCATTCTCGCGGAGAACAAAAATGCCGGGGAGGCGCGCTACATTCACAGCACGCATGGCAAAGGGTTCTTTACATTCTATGGCGGCCACGATCCGGAGGACTATCAGCATCGGGTAGGCGAAGAACCTACCGACCTGAACCTGCATCCCAACTCGGCAGGCTACCGTTTGATCCTGAACAACATCCTTTTCCCGGCAGCGAAAAAGAAAAAATTGAAGACCTGACCGGAAAGTTAACAGCGGAAGAAAAGCGTTTGAAATCACACCGACCGTGCGTTATCGCACGGTTTTTTGTTTTTATATAGTAATATAATTAACTGATTTACAATGTATTAGGTATTGGCACGAATTTCGGATAAAAGAAGGTGAATTAGCCATGAATTTTTTCCACTGAAAACCTCCAATACAAACCCACATGGATCGGGAAATTGCACCGGAATATGTCAAGCAAACCAGGAACCGCCGATGGCTGATCATCGGCGCGGCGGTGATAGGGCTGGCAGTTTTGTTTTACTTTTTCAAAAAATCACTTTCCAGCACACTCGAAAGCGCGCGCATCAGGACGGGTATTGTTGAAACGGGCGATGTTGAAAACACGCTTACTGCTTCGGGTGAGATCATCCCCGCGTATGAGCAGATCTTCACGAGTCCGATCCGTGCGAGCATCAAGCGCATTCTGCTCACGCCCGGTACCCGCGTGCAGCCTGGCCAGCCGATTGTGGAGCTCGACAAGTCATTGACCGAGATCGAATCCGAGCGCTACAAAGACCAGCTTGAATTGAAAAAGAACAGCATCGATCAGTTGCGAATGAAACTGAACAAGGATTTGTACGACGCCGAGATCAATGACAAGATCAAATCTTTGAATATCAATAAACTGAAAGCCGATTTTGAGGATGCCAAACGCCTGCAAAAAGTGGGTGGCGGGACCGTGGAGGACATTACCCGTGCCGAGAATGCATTGAAAATCGCGGAACTTGAAAAACGACAGCTGGAAAACGACTTGAAATACAACCGGGAATCGATGGGCGCAAGCCTCCGCGAAACCGAGCTGGGTGCCCAAATCGAGGGAAAGAACTTGCAAGAATTGCAGCATAAGCTCAAAATGGCCGACATTATCGCCGATCGCCCGGGCGTGCTCACGTGGGTAAACGAGAATATCGGATCGTCGGTGAACGAAGGGGAAATGTTGGCGAAGGTGGCCGATCTGGGTAGCTTTCGCGTGGAAGGAAGTTGCTCGGATGCCTATGCCGATCAGGTGAAGGCCGGGCTGGGTGCTATTGTCAAAGTTAACGATACCCAGCTGCGCGGGGTGATCACGCAGGTGAAACCAGCGGTGAAGGACGGCGTGATCGGCTTCACCATCCAGCTCGATAATGCGCGGAACGAATCGCTGAGGCCTAACATGAAAGTGGAGGTGTACGTGGTGACGAGCAAGAGCGCCCGCACGTTACGCGTCGCAAACGGCCCCGCATTTACGGGGAATCGGAAACAGTATGTGTATGTGCTTCAAAACGGCACCGCGCACCGGCGGCAGATTGAAACCGGCCTCTCCAACTTTGACTTTGTCGAAATCACAAACGGCCTGAAAGCAGGGGAGAAGGTTATTCTGACCAACATGAATGATTACGAACATCTGGAAGAGCTAACCATTCAATGACTATGAGAAAGCTTTTCATCTGGATTTTCGTCATGCTTTCCGGCACAGTCGCGGCGCAAATACGCAAGCTGACGCTCGAAGAAGTGGTGCAGCAATCGAAGGAGCAGTCGATCGCCTCTAAGCAGGCGGTGACGCAGAAAAAGACCAATTACTGGACGTTCCGCTCATTCCAGGCCGATTATAAACCGCAGCTGAGCCTGCTCGGCACAGTGCCCGGCTTTACGCGCTCTTACATCCAGGTAGTACAGCCCGACGGCACGGTTTCCTTCCAGCAGGTTTCGAATAACAACTCGACGCTCTACCTGTCGCTCAGCCAGAGCATCGCCATGACCGGTGGTACCGTTTATATGCAGCAGCAAATGCAGCGTTTCGACGATTTCCAGCGCGATGTTACCCGCTACAATGGTATTCCGTTTGAAATAGGCATCAAACAGCCGCTGTTTCAGTTCAATCCCCTGAAATGGGACCGCAGGATTTCGCCATTAAAATACCAGGAAGGCAACCAGCAATATATCCAGTCGCTGGAACAGGTGGCGCTGGATGCTACCGGCTTCTATTTCGATTTGCTCGTTGCCCAGGTGAATTTGCAGATTGCGGAGAAGAACCGGAGCAATAATGATACATTGTTCAAAATAGCAAAGCACAAGCTGGAACTGGGCAAAATCTCGCAAAACGACCTTTTGCAGCTCCAAATGGGCCTGCTGACTGCCCAGAAGGACCTGGCTTCGGCCCAGCAGTCGGCTGCCGTGGCATCACTCAAACTGAAAATGTACATGGGCACGCGTGACGAGCGCGAGCTGGAACTGGGCATTCCCTCGGAAGCGGGCGAGTTCGCGATCGATACGCAGCTCGCATTGGACGAGGCATTTGCCAACCGCTCTGCCTCGGTGGCATTCCGGCGCAGGCTGCTCGAAGCGGAACGCGATGTGCAGCAGGCGCGAAAAAACAACGGGCTGAATGCGACACTGAATGCGACATTCGGGCTATCGAACCAGGGTAACCTCCCGCGTGAGGTGTACGTGAGCCCGCAGGACCGCGAGTTTGTGGAG
>CAMLNK010000346.1 GCA_946481035.1 uncultured Dyadobacter sp.
TACCAGAAAGGGCGTCTGCGCCATGGCACTTGCGCCGAGGAGGAGCATGAGCAGGCAGAGGACAGAAAAAATTCGGTGGTATCTATTATAAAATCGCCCCATGTTTCGTTACTTGTTCAAACACCCCTAGCCGTCTCATAAAATATTCAAGTTACCCGACATTACTAACGAAAATAAAATGTTAAAATTTTGTGCGGTAATGTCGTAAAAACCACTCTAATTTGAATATTAATACGCAATTTGAGGATAATTTGTGAATTTAATCAGGTAATTTTTTTGAGCCCGGAAAGGGGCCGTTTTTAGGTAAGCGGCAAGCCAACACATCTATGACCAAGCGTTTACTTCCTCTCATCCTACTGACACTGCTTTGCCTGAAAGGTTGGAGCCAGGATCCGCAATTTTCGCAGTTCTATGCGAACCCATTGTACCTGAATCCGGCATTGGCGGGAGGGGCTTTGGCGCCGCGTGCAACCATCAATTACCGTAATCAATGGCCTTCCTTGTCGGCCAACTTTGTGACTACTTCCATAGGAGCCGATGTGTTCCTTCCCAATTACAATAGCGGCCTCGGCGTGCTCGTAACGATGGATAGCCAGGGGCTGGGGAACCTGAAATCGACCGAAGCGGCATTGCAATATTCCTATCAGATACAATTTAATGAACTGACATCGCTGCGCCTCGGTATTCAGGGTGGCTTTGCTTCGCGGACGCTCGATTATTTCGGATTGACATTCGGAGACCAATATAATAATGGCGGGCTGACCGGCCAACCGTCGGAAGATCCGTTCGCAAAGGGCGGCCCCAATGTGTTCTATGCCGATTTCGGTGCAGGCGCGATGCTCTATTCCGACTGGTACTGGGCCGGGGTTTCGGCGCATCACTTGAACCGCCCCAACCAGGCGTTTTCGGAACTGACCGAAGCGCGGTTGCCCGTAAAAGCGAGTTTGCAGGCCGGGTTGCGCATTCCGTTTGCCGGTTACACATTCCTGGGGGATGAAATCGACAAGGAAAAGACGATTTCTCCTGCCATCATGTACAAAAAGCAGGGCAAATACGACCAGTTCGATGCCGGTATGTATGTGACCATCGAGCCGCTTGTGATCGGCGCGTGGTACCGCGGGATTCCTTTCAAAAAATATGAGCAGAATATCAATAACCACGAATCGCTGATATTCCTGGCCGGTTACCGCCAGGACAAGTTCTCGATCGGTTATAGCTACGACCTTACCATTTCTACATTGGGCGTGGGCAGCGGCGGCGCGCACGAGATTTCACTTTCCTACATTTTCGCGCCATTGGAATCCAAACCCAAACGCCCGAAAACCCGCAAGCGGCAGCTTTCCTGCCCGAAATTCTGATGTGCTTCGAAAAAAATGAGTAGAAAGTAAATTAGGGTAAACTTCGGGGGCAAAAGTCTTTTTTGGTGGTTATTCACTATTTACAAGACGTTTTAAAGAGTATGTCCAATCACCGAAACCTCAATTTCATTTTCACTTTTTTGCTGCTCGTCGTTGCATTGAGCACCGTAGCAGCGCCTCCCAAGCGGGAGTTTTATGAAATCAAAATCTATCACCTTAAAAATGCCGACCAGGAAGCGCGTGTGGAAGCTTTCCTGAAAGATGCATACGTTCCTGCCGCTCACCGTGCGGGTATCAAAAACGTGGGTGTTTTCAAGCCTGTCGCGACCGATACGATGGCCGGGAAGCTGATTTACGTGCTTACGCCAATTAAATCACTGGATCAATTGCTGACTTTGCCTAAAACTTTGGATAAAGATGCGGCATACGTTTCGGCCGGGAAAGATTATATCGAAGCCAACTACAAAACGCCGCCTTACGCACGCTTCGAGTCGATTGTGCTGCAAGCATTCACCGACGCGCCTGTGCACATGAAGCCGAACCTGACCGGCCCGAAAAGCGAAAGGGTGTACGAATTGCGCAGCTACGAAGGCCATACCGAGAAAATTTACCAGAACAAGGTGAAGATGTTCAATGTTGGAGGCGAGGTGCCTTTGTTCAAGCGCCTCGGTTTTAATGCGGTATTCTATGGCGAGGTGATCGTGGGAAGCCATATGCCGAACCTGATGTACATGACTACTTTCGAGAACAAGGCATCTCGCGACGCGCACTGGAAGTCGTTCAGCGAGGACGCGGAATGGAATAAGTTGAAGGTAAATCCGGAGTATCAGAACAACGTTTCAAAAAACACCAGCTTCTTCTTGTATCCCACCGAATATTCGGATATATAGCATCCGAAACGGTTCCGATCATTTTGAAATGATGGATCAGGGCAGGTACCGTTTCGGGCTGGCCGGTTCATCATTTTTTTGTTTAAAAACCCAACATATGAAAGCCGCTATTTTAAAAAACCTTCATGAGCCGCTGGTGATTGAAGAAATGCAAAAGCCCAATCCCGGCCCGGGAGAGGCGCTTGTCGAAGTAAAAGCTGCGTCGCTCAACCATCGCGATGTTTGGATACAAAAAGGACTTTACCCACGCATTACAACCCCGATAATCCCCGGCTCCGACGGCGCGGGCATTGTGACGGAAGTGGGGGATGGTGTTGCCAAAAGCTGGATTGGCAAGGAGGTGATCATCAACCCATCGCAGAACTGGGGCGATAACCCTGATTTTTATAGCGAAGACCACAAAATCCTGGGTCTTCCGGATAATGGTACATTTGCGGGGTTTGTAAAAACCGAAGCCCAATACCTGGTTGAGAAACCGGCGCATCTGTCGTTCGAAGAGGCGGCTGCATTGCCCATGGGCGGGCTTACCGCGTGGCGCTCGCTGATGACGCGTTGCCGCTTCAAAGAAGGCGATCGCGTGCTCGTGACGGGCGCAGGCGGAGGCGTGGCGCTTTTTGCGATTCAGTTTGCCATCGCCGCAGGCGCGGAAGTGTGGGTTACTTCCGGCTCCGACCAGAAATTACAGAAAGCGATCGAAATGGGGGCAAAAGGCGGGATTAATTATAAAAACCCGACCTGGTTCCGCGATTTGCTCGTGAAAGCCCGCGGTCCGAAAACAGGCTATTTCAATGTGATTATTGATAGCGCCGGCGGCCCGGGTTTCGCAAAACTGATCGATATCGCGGCTCCGGGTGCCCGCATTTGCTTCTACGGCGGCGGTACCGGCAACATTACCGATATTGTCCCGGCGAAAGTGTTTTTCAAACAACTCAATATCTACGGCAGCACGATGGGTACCGAGCAGGAATTTGCCGATATGGTGCAATTCGTAGCTGAAAAGCGGATTTTACCGATTATCGACAAGGTATTTCCGTTGGAAGAGGCCGAGCAGGCGCTCCGTTATATGGATTCGGGACAGCAGTTCGGCAAGATCGTACTTTCGGTATAATCCTATTTCCGTACCGATTCGATGGCCGCGCGGACGCTGCCATGCTCGTCGAGCAGCGATTGTGCCTCGTCGGGCGAGATATTCAGTTCATCAATGATCATACGCAACGCCCTGTTGACCAGTTTTTCGTTGGTGAGCTGCATATCCACCATTTTATTTCCCTTCACTTTGCCCAGCCGGATCATTACCGAAGTTGAGATCATGTTCAGGGCAAGTTTTTGAGCAGTACCGGATTTCATTCGGGTGCTGCCGGTCAAAAATTCCGGTCCTACCACTATTTCAACCGGATATTCACAGGCTTTGGCTACTGCGGAGCCATCGTTGCAAACCACGCAGCCTGTGAGTAAGCCTGCATTGCGTGCCTCATTCAATCCGCCGATCACGTAAGGGGTGCGGCCTGAGGCGGCTATGCCTATTAATGTATCATTTGCATTCGGTTCGTAAACCGCGAGGTCTTTCCACGCCTGGTTCCAGTCGTCTTCCGCATTTTCCACGGCTTTACGAATGGCTGTGTCTCCGCCGGCGATGATCCCCACCACCAAATCGAACGGCACGCCGAATGTCGGCGGGCATTCCGATGCGTCTACAACGCCTAATCTTCCGCTCGTTCCGGCGCCAATGTAGAAGAGGCGGCCACCTTTTTGCATTCTCGGAACGATCTGCTCTACCAATGCTTCGATCTGCGGGATCGATTTCTGAACGGCATGAGGCACGGTCTGATCCTCGCGGTTGATGGAGGTCAGGATGTCGTGGACACTCATTTTTTCGAGATCATTATAGTTCGAAGACGATTCGGTAGTCATCATTGTGGTTCGTGTTTTTTGGAATTCAAAATTAAATCTTTTCCGATAACGATGTTGCACCGGGAGGAAATTTGGTATTTATCATAGATTAATAACAAAAAAAGCTTTGAATGTTTGGAAAATAAAAAGAATGGCTTCTAATTTGTAACACCAAGTCAAAAACAGCGAAATTTCGCTAGACTTAAATGTTCCGCTAAATGAAACTAACTCTTATCGTCCCGGTCCTAATTATCGTCACGCCGCAAGCGTGAGTGGGATGATAGCACATAACTGGCACCTCACTCACCCAACCGAGTGGGGTGTTTTTATTTTAAATACAATCATTCACCAATGGCGACAGAATTAAACAGATTTTCGAAGACCCTTACCCAGGAAGTAACCAATCCGGCCGCACAGGCAATGCTTTATGGAATTGGTTTGAAAGAAGAAGACTTTGTTAAACCCCAGATCGGGATTGCCAGCACAGGTTATGAAGGTAACCCCTGCAACATGCACCTGAACGGCTTGTCGGTGTATGTAAAACAAGGCGTTACTGCCAACGACATGGTGGGCCTGATTTTCAACACGATCGGCGTTTCGGATGGTATGACCAACGGAAACGACGGTATGCGCTACTCGCTCCCAAGCCGTGACATTATCGCGGATTCGATCGAAACCGTAGTGGCTGCACAATGGTACGATGGCGTGATCGCGGTGGTTGGTTGTGATAAAAACATGCCTGGTGCTATTATGGCCATGGCGCGCCTCGACCGCCCAGCTATTATGGTGTATGGCGGAACGATCCGTTCGGGACATTATAAAGGACAGAAGCTCGACATCGTTTCGGCGTTCGAAGCATTGGGTAAGAAGTTCGCCAACAATATTTCTGACGAAGATTATAAAGGAGTAATCCAGAATTCGATCCCCGGCCAGGGTGCTTGCGGTGGTATGTACACTGCCAACACGATGGCGTCGTCAATCGAAGCGATGGGATTGAGCTTGCCATTCAGCAGCTCTTACCCGGCTACGCACGAAGGCAAGCAGGAAGAATGCAAGAAGATCGGGGCGGCAATGAAGAAATTGCTCGAACTGAACATTACTCCGAAAGATATTATCACTAAAAAATCACTGGAAAACGCATTGACGGTGGTAATGGCGCTGGGTGGATCTACCAACGCGGCATTGCATTACCTCGCGATCGCCCGCGCTGCGGGTATTCCATTGACATTGGACGACATTCAGGCGATTTCAGACCGCACGCCTTTTATCGCGGATTTGAAGCCTAGCGGTAAATACTTCATGGAGGATATCCTTGAAATCGGCGGTGTACCCGCTGTTACCAAGTATCTGTATTCAGTAGGTTTGATCCACGGAGATTGCATTACC